>CAZANL010000859.1:0-2221 GCA_964486115.1 uncultured Planctomycetota bacterium | reverse complement strand
CACCGGCTACAAGGTCGGTTTCCTGCCTTTCATCGGGGTGGTCAGCCTGACCGGCATCGTGGTCAACGACGCGATCGTTCTGGTCGACTTCGCCAACCAGGCCCGAGGCAGAGGACTGGGGGTCGTCGAGGCACTGCTCGCGGCCGGCAAGACCCGTCTGCGCCCCGTCATCTTGACCACGCTGACCACCATCGGCGGCCTGTTGCCGCTGGCCTTCAATATCTCGGGCGGCGGTGGGTTCTGGGCCCCGCTGTGCTGGTCGATCATCTCGGGACTGGCGATGGCTCTGCTGCTGACCCTCGTCGTCGTGCCGGTGCTCTACCTGCTGGTGGAAGGCCGAAAATCGGCATGAAGGGCCTGAGCCCAGCTTTCGTGTCGGAGGCGGGAGCGGACTGTCTCCGGCTCGAGGGGCAGTCGAACTATTGCTTCTCGAGCGGGATGTCGTCCTTCTTGCCGTTATCGTTCTTGCCGTCTGGGCCGTTGGACCAGATGTGCCAGCGGTATTTTTCCGCGTCGAAGCTGTAGTTGATCGGGTTGCCCCAGCTGTCGATCAGCCGGCCATTCGTGTCCAGCGTCTTGCCGAACTTGAAGTAGGCCTGCTGCGGACCGCCGTTGTCGGGATTTCCGTCGAGCATCGTCACCAGGTTCTTGTTGCCGCTCTTGGGGTAGAGGCCGTAGTCCTGCTCGTAGCGGCTCAGCGCGACGCCGATCTGGCGCAGCAGGGCGGCGGTCAAGGTGATCCGCGCACGTCGCCGGGCCTTGGCGTATTGCTGCTGAAATTTCTCCGCCGAGACCTGAGCCAGAAAGACCCGAACGCCCCGCACCACCTTCTGCTTGCGCAGCGTGAGAATGTCGATCACGTTGACCGAGCCGACCACTGTGGGAGACATCCGCACGCTGATCGTGCCGAGCGTCGTGCCCCACTGCTTGCCGTCCCACTGGAGGGGCACTGGCTTGCGGCTGAGGTCGTCGACCAGCGCCTCCCCGCTTTTCTTGATCACGACGAACAACGGAAAAAGTTCGGCGCTGAACCGCATTGGTTCGCTATCCACCATCCGCTGAGCCAGGCCGCTGTAGTGGCCCGGAGGCGGCATCTCGGCCTGCACGGTCGTTACGGCGGTGAGCAGTAGGGCCAGGGCGCTTACCATCGTTCTCATCTGGAGGCTCCTTTTATCTCTGGCAAGGTGACGGGCGATTGACCGTCAGGAATGGTTCTCCGTCAAGCAGCATTCTCTGCCGGCCGGCCGGTCGGCCGGCTGTTATATTCCCATCATAGCTGATTGTAGATCTCCTGGATTGCGCTGACCATACCCTGGACGTGGAACTCTGACATGACGCGGACCCGTCCCGCACGGCCCATCTGCTGGGCCTGCGGCCTGGCCTCCAGCATTTCGACGATCGCCGCTCTGAGAGCTGTGACATCTCCGGGTTCGATCAGCGAGCCGGTCCGACCGGGCTCGCCCAGCAGGCGTCCCCCCTCGGTGGCCGTGCTGACCACCGGCTTGCCACGGGCCATCGCTGCAGCGATGGCCATACCAAAAGGCACTCGATACGCCGTGTGGGCATAGATCGTGCAGCGGGCTTGCCAGGCCTGCCGCTCCGGCAGGGGCACGTGCCCGGGGACCAGCAGCCGCCGGCCTCCGGATCGCTGCGCCGCGCCAGCTCGACCAGCTCACCCTGGTAGTCAGGCTCCAGTCCGAACAGGCTCCCTCCGAGAACGACGACCCGGCAGTTCGGGGTGGAACGCCAGATACGTGGAGCGGCTGCCAGCAGATCGTGAACTCCCTTGAACCTCTACAAGCGGGTGGCGATCAATACCACGGGGTCGTCCGTCGTCATTCCGTAGCGCTTTTCGAGCCGCGCGGTCGTCTCCGCCGTCACAGGGAGGGGTCTTCGACGCCCGGCCTGACCAGTGTGTTCGAGCGGTCGCCGAGCAGCCTGGCGAAGCCACGCCGGGTCGCGTTGGCGATGTAGACCACCCGATCAGATGGCAGCCGGGCGGCAATCCGGTCTTGCCACGAGGGCGGGTCAGGTGGCGGGTCGAACAGGTGCCAGAGGATTCGGGCGCGGCCCAGCCGAGCGCCCGGAGCCGCATGGAGCAGTGTCTTGACGCCACAGACGTGAACGATGTCGGCGAACTACCGGCCGACCAGGTGCGCGATGCGCCCGGCGGCCGCGGTCACAGGTCGGACCTGGCGGAATCGATGGGACGGAAAGGTCC
>CAZANL010000858.1:0-2224 GCA_964486115.1 uncultured Planctomycetota bacterium | reverse complement strand
CGCATCACCATCGGACGGATGAACGCAGGCACGCGACCCACCCGCACCGCCGCCGCGTCGGTCCAGGGCAGCTCCGGCTCGTGCCCCTCGCTGCCCTCGGCCCAGCTCTGGTACTTGGCCTCCATCACCTCGCGGGTCACCCGGGCGTGCCCGTTTGCCCTGGCCCAGTGCTCGACACGTGCCCGGGTCATCTTGCGCATGAAGCCTTCCGGCACCTGGGAGAGCTGGTTCAGCGCATCCGCGTCCCATGGCATCTCAGCCTGCTCCTCGGGCTGCGCCGCGTCCTGTGGCGCCGTCTGCGGCGCGCCGCCCATCGCCGACTTCATCTTCTCGCGCGCCTTGGCCAGCCCATCCTCGGCGACCTCGAGCGAGATCTCGGCGACCGCGATCGACTCGGCATGTTCTGTAATGGTCCTGCGCGCCGCCTCGCGCATGAAGCCCTGGGGCACCCGCTCCAGCCGCACGGCCGCCGCGTCGGTCCAGATCGGCTCACCAGCGTCGGGCAGCGCCTCGGTCAGCATCGCGACCGTGATCGCCGACAGTCGCTGGCGCAGCGCCTGCTTCTCCAGCTTGTTGCGCAGCTGCTCTCGCAGCACCTCGTTGTCGATCGCCTCGAGAGCGGTCAGGCACTCCGACTCCCAGACCACCTCGCGATCACCGAGGGCTGTCCGGGTTTCGCCAGCGGCCACGTCGCTGCTCTCGGAGAGCTTGAAGCTGGCCCCCTCCCGGCCACAGACCGGACAGACCTGGGGCCGGTTACCCCGATGCAGATGTCCGCACTTATCGCAGGTGAAGCTCAGCGCGATCTTGTCCAGAGATCCGGCCTCGATACCGTTCCCGTGGCCAAACTCGATGCCCATCCGTGCGATCGCCTCGGGTGGCAGGATCTGCCGAATCGCCGCCTCGAGGACCGACGAGGTCACGACGGTGTGCCCCTCGGCGATGCAGTGGTTGTTGATCCCCTGGATCGCCACCGGTCGGGCCATCTCGGGAATCCGGGTCAGGAACGCCTCGGCCTCCTTGGTCCAGCTGACCGTTGCGCTGGCCCGATACTCGGTCGGCGCCTCCTCGCAGGCGGCCACGATCAGCAGGTTGCAGCCGGCCAGACGGCAGACGTTCTCGGTATTGCTGCCGAGGTCCATGCCGCTGTCGCTGTGAATCCCGACGCGACCCATCAGCAGCAGCCACGGCTTGTGCTTGCGCGCGTACTCGAGGATCTTGTGATAGGCCTTGCCGTCGAGCAGCTTGCTGCCGACCTCCAGCCCCTCGTCGGTCCCCATCCGGGTCGCCACGTCGAGGTGCGATTGGTAGATCTTGGCCAGCCCGGAGTCGATGATGTCCTCGTGCAGCTTCTCCTGCTCCTCGAACTTGAAGACCGTTCGTGCCTTGTCGGAGAGCACGGTGTTGAGCGACTTGAACATCGCGTAGTGGAAATAGGGATCGAAGCTCGAGATCACCGTTCTGCTCGGGCAAGACCTTGCAGAGCAGGACATCCCGGTCGGTGCGGCGCAGCACGCGCTCGGCCACCGATCCGAGCAGCGAGTCGGCGACCCGGCCGATGCCGTGGGCGCCGAGCGCGACGAGATCGTAGTCGTGCGCCTCGATGTCACGCACCAGCTCCAGCCAGTTCTTGCCCTCGAGCGAGACGCCCGAGAAAGGCACCCCGGCCGCGTCTGCCTGCTGTCCGGTCACCTCGAGGTAAGAGTCGGTGATCAGCTCCAGCCCCTTGGTGATCAGCGAGTCGTGGATCACCCGCTGCCGCTCCAGCTCCTGCTCCATCTGGTATTCCTCTGGCAGACCGCCCTCCATCGCTCGGAAGCGCTGGTCGTGCAGCTTGGCCGCGTAGACGTGGCTGCCGATCACCTCGCCGCCCAGCTGGCGTGCCAGCGACACCGAGAACTCGGCCGCCCCATCGCCCAGCGGCGAGCTGTCCAGGCCAATATAGATCTTGCCGTAGGTCGGCAGTCCGGTTTCTTCCTGCTGCTCGGCCTTGGCACGGTTGACCGGGCACTCCGACGCGTTCTGCTTGGCCTCTTGCAGCAGTGCCAGGTCGATCTGATTGACGCCCTTTTTACGCGCGTACTCCTCGACCACGTCGCGGATGTGCTGCCGGATCATGCCCGGCGCGCGCTGGATCGCCTGTGCGGCCTCTTCGAGCCAGACCACGCCGTCCGAGCCGGGCGCCGCCCCGACGTCGTCGCGCTGGATACCGATCGGGAACGGC
>CAZANL010000857.1:0-2224 GCA_964486115.1 uncultured Planctomycetota bacterium | reverse complement strand
AGAGCAGATCGGCCACCTCGGCGTTGATCGCCTCGGTTCGGGTGCCCGAGGGCAGCTGCCAGGTGATGTTCATCCCCTGCTCGATCAACTGCGTGGCGAACGAGATGATCCAGTCCTGGCGAATGATCGCTGTCAGGTCGTAGAAGCTGAAACTGGTCGCCCCGTAGATCTCCATGTATTTGCGAATCTCGGCGATCACGTTCTCGGGCTTACGCACGTTCCAGTAGGTGGTCCACATCCTTGGAGATGAGCAGAAGGTGCACTGGTAGGGGCAGCCTCGGCTGGCCAGGATCGGCATGCTGCGGCCCATCGTCACCCCCCAGGTGAGGTCCTCGGAGATGTATGTCTCGATCGAGAACAAGCTCCACGCCGGCTCTGGAATCTCGTCGATGGCCCTCAGCCTCGGCCGGTGGGGGGTGCGGATCGGTTGCCCGTCGACCCGGACCGCCAGGCCCGCGACGCTGGCCAGATCCCCCCCGGCCTCCAGTGTGCTGGCCAGGTCGACGATCGTCTCCTCACCCTCGCCCAGGATGCAGGCGTCGACCGCCGGGCAGTGCTCTAGCAGGTAGGTCCAGCACGCGCTGGCGTGTTCGCCGCCGAGCACGATCGTCACGTCGGGTCGCGCTCTTCGAATCGCTTCGACGATGCGGCGCTCGTGGCTCCACTGCATCGAGAACATGCTGGTCATCCCGACCAGCTGAGCTTGCGGATCGATGCGCTCCGCGATCTGCTCGGGAGTCAGTCCATGTGCCACCAGCGAGCGGGCGCCAGGCACCGGCAGGTACTGGTGCACGGCTTCGGTCACCGCATCCAGCGCCGTGACCCTGTGTCCTGACTCGCGCAGGCTGCTCGCGATGTAGGCCAGCCCAATGGGGGGGACAGCGATCTGCCCCTTCACCCCGATGTCGGTCACGGTAGGGGGGCGGATCAGCTGGATTCGCATCGCGTTAGCGGATTCGGTCCAGCGCGTTTCGGATGTTGGCCGCCATCTTGGGGATGTTCTGCTGAGCGAACCGCTGGGCCAGCGCCTTGGGAAGCAACGAGAGCTTGAAGTCGTTCTCGTAGCTGAGTAGCGTCATGTTGTCGATTCCTGTCGGCGTGAAACGCCAGCAGCCGGTCGCTCTTTTCAGCTTGGATGGATATTTTGGATGGTGGACCAGCTCCCAGCAGATCTGACGGTGGTCCGCCGAGAAGCTCTCTTTTACGACCCAGGTCAACTCGAAGAACAGGTACTTCGAACGATAGTAGACGACCGCGAAGTCCTGGCCTCGATCGAGGACGACGGTTTTCTTTACCTCTTCGTAGAGTTGAGGAAGCTTGGGGTAGTCGGTGAACAGGGTGAAGAGCTTATCGGGGGTGGCTCGCACAAGGAAGTAGGCCCGGAAGGCGATCTCGCGGTCGGTGCCCTTGCGCGTGAAGACCACCTCGCGGGCGCTCAGCCGCTCCCATACTTTCGGCTGGATTCCCAAGCGCTCGTGAATCTCTCGGCTGTCCGCCGTCTGCGCCTTGACCTCGGGGGTGTTCTTCTTCGGAGCCTCTTCCCCCTTGGGGATCCGCTGGTCGCCGGTCTTCGTCGGTTGCTGTACCTTGTGTGGCAGACTCATCGCCGCCGGTTCGATCGGGTCTTCGCTCGGCTGTGTGCTCTTGATCCACATGACAGTGACCGTGATCACCATCGTCAGCAGCAGGGTGTTCGTGATCAGGTTGGTGATCAGCGTGAGTGTCAGCAATCGTCGCAGTCGCATCGTCTTCATTCTACCGCAATGGCCATCAAGGTGATGTCGTCCTCGAGAATGTCGCTGCCGCGCCATTCCGTTACTGCGTGATAGATCTGATCGAGCAGCGGATTCAGCGCCTGTCCGGGCTGATAGCTGCGGACCAGTTCCTCCAGCCGGTTGGTGTCGAAGAACTCTTCCTCATGGTTCATCGCCTCCACCACCCCGTCGGTGTACGCCAGCAAGAGGTCCCCGGACTGAAGCTGAAGGGTGGCCTCTTCCTGGACGAAGTGATTGTCTGGGACCATCCCGATCACGGTGCCCGGGGGGGCGAGCACCTGCAGCGGTTCCTCCCGCTCGGCGTTGAATAAAATGAGGGGGTTGTGACCGCCGCGTGAGAAGCGAAGCGTCTTCTCGACGGGGTCGATCACGGCCAGGAAGATGGTCACGAAGGTCGTATTGTCGAGGTCGGGCAGGATCTCCTGATTGACCGCGCGCAAGGCCTGGGC
>CAZANL010000856.1:0-2225 GCA_964486115.1 uncultured Planctomycetota bacterium | reverse complement strand
GGCAGGCCAGCAGGGTTTTGCCCGAGTTGTTGGAGGGCCCGGCAATGGAGAGGATACGCATCGACAGGGCACCCTACCAGAATTTGATCCCTCGATATAGTGTGCTATAGTTCTCACGAAGCCTTCCGCGGCCGCGGGAGGCTTTTCCATGCCCGCATTTCCCCCGTTGCGCCCTCTCCGCCCGGCCCAGAATCCGCCTCTATCGGGCTCCAGGGCTGCCCACGGGCGTTTTTGCCCTGTTTTCCATAAGAGCCACCCCAGGAAGGGGTTCCGTGGCTGTATTCTGTGAAAGGGGTGCTTTGGGGCCCCTTAAAGAGGCAGGGGGGCGTGCTTTGCCATCAGCGGCGGATGGGCCAATACAGCGAGAATCACCCATTCAATAGTGGCAAATCATGCTACAAATTGGCCCTCTCGGGCGCGTCGATGGGCGGTAAATGGGTGAAATCACGGAACAGGGTGCGGTTCTGCCCGTCAGGTTGGCGTTTTCGGCCTTTTTCTGGGCCAGGATGCTGAGCCGGGTGGTAGTCGAGGGCCTGTGCGGCCTGCATGGGCCGGTCCCGTACGGTGCGGAGAGCGTTCAGGAGGCCTCTAGGCCACCAATCCCACCTTTTGGGGCGTGAAACCGGGGAATACTTGTTCCATGCGCCGGTTCTCGAACACCTTGTCGAGTATCTCGGCGAGGACCGAGCGGTAGTCCACCTCGACCTTCAGGCCGCCCGGCCCATCCGCCTCGGCATCCTCTTCGAGACCGGGCCAGCGACCGTGAATGCCGCCCTGAATGCCATTTCCCAGCGCCATCAGGGCGAACCCGCGCCCGTGGTCGGTGCCGAACGAGGCGTTTTCGTAGGCTCTGCGGCCAAATTCGGTCAGCACGATGGTGGTCACCCGGTCCCGCACGGGGGCCAGATCGGCGTCGAAGGCGGCCAGGCCCTGGCCCAGGCGGTGGATTCGCGTGGGCTGAGCGCCTGTGGTGCTGCCCTGGAGGAAATGCGAGTCCCAGCCCTCCAGGTCGATGCAGGCCACCTGGAGTCCCACGTTGGCCTTGATCAGCAGGGCGATCTCGCGCAGGCCCCGCGAGAAGTCGTCGTCGCCGTAACGCGCACCGGGAGCCGGTTGGTACTGGCTGTTGCGCAGCGACTGGACCCGCTCGAGCAGGGCCAGCGTCTCCTTGCCCCGGCGCCCGAGAAAGCCGGGCTGAGTTCCGTAAAGTCCTGCCAGGGCGTTGGATACTGTCCTGGAGTCGGACTGCGGGATGCGGATCTGTAGTTCCTCGAGGGACTGCATGGCGTTGACCGCGGGCGCCCCGCGAAGCGACTCGGGGATCGTCTTGCCGATGGCGATGGCGGACAGGGCGCTCAGCCGGCCCTGATTGTGGCTGCGCAGGTGGCGCCCGACCCAGCCCCCCCCGAGGGCCTTGCCGTACTGCTCGCCATGCTCCATCTGATCCTGGGCCTCGAAGTGGGACCCGGTCTGGTCGTCCGAGCCGACGGCCTGGACGATCCCCAGGCGCCCCTCTTTGAAGATCGGCAGCAGCGAGCGCATGCCGGGGTGGAGCCCGTGGAAGTCATCCAGCGGGACAGCGCCGGAGCCGCGCTTGGGTGGGTTGATCGAGAGGGTCGGTCGGAGGCGGTAGTAGTCGTCGTCTCCGTAGGGGACGATCATGTTGAGCGTGTCGGCGCCGCCTCTGAGGAAGATGCAGACCAGGGTCTTTGTCGTCTGGGTCATGTCTAGTACCTCTGAAATGCGGGCGCGGCCAGGATCAGGCCGATCAATCCGGCCTGGCCCCGGGAAGCCTCGGGCGAGAGCTTCGCCGCAAAGGTCGTCAGTGCCTTGGATTCCTGCTGATTGGCGGTGCGGCCGGCCAGGTGGGCCACCAGATCGCCGGGGGTCAGCTCGGCGGGGCGGGCGCGGCCGAGGCCCCGGGCCAGCTTCCCACGTGGGAGGCGCACACCGCCGAGCCGGCCCGCGGCCAGCTCGAAGGCGAAGTTCCAGCGCCAGAGCAGGGTGCCCATCCAGGCCGCTCCCTCGTCGGGGTAGCCGTCGGGGGTGGGGTAGCCGAAGGGCTGCTGGCCCATCCGGTCCAGATAGTCGATCAGGCCGCTGCGGGCGTGGGTGTCGGCGCCCAGCGCACGCAGTGCGCTGACGATCAGCCGGAAAGGTCGCTTGATCTTGAGCCCGCGGGCCTTGCCGAACTCCTCGGAGGTCAGGATCTCACGGATCAGCGG
>CAZANL010000855.1:0-2232 GCA_964486115.1 uncultured Planctomycetota bacterium | reverse complement strand
CTCGATCGCCTGACTTTCAACGATTCCCGCCAGACTCTCGGCAACCGCCCCGATGAACGCCGGATCCTCCATGAACGTCGGCAAGAACCGGTTCGCGGCCCTCGTGAACAGGTCGCAGTCCTCGATTCGAGTGAAAGACTCGGGAGAACCCGGTTTTGTCGCCCATTGCCCCCAACCGTAGAACATCAACGGGTCCCAGACGATCGGATGCATCCTGGCTGACAATGGGTCCACGTAGAACTTCAGGTTGTGACGATCGGTCATGTGGGCGCGGGTACAGACGATCGTAAAAGCACAAAAGCGCGCCGCCTCATCCCAATCGAATCGCTGGCGCAGGGCGCGCCAGCGGGACACCACATCCGGCAACTCCAGTACCGCCAAGATGTCCGCAAGCTCTCGAAAGTCCTCGGGAGCGTGCCGGTTATTGCGCGCAGACTTCTCCCAGATGTACGGGTTGCCCAGCAGCTTGGCTGGAACCTCGCGATGGATCGAGTTCTCGATATTCTCGCCTACATAGACATTGCCGGGCATCCTCCCGCGACGGCGCAGGAACAGTTCACCAATCGCCTCGATGTTGAGACTGGTTCCGTAGTATTGGTGGTTCTTGAACATCCGCGTGTACGTCGCCGTTGGACACAGGAGGTCGAACCTGGATCCAAGGGCGTACAAGAAGTGCTGCTGGAACAAGCGCTTCTTGGACAGGATGAGCGACGACCGGTCTCGGATCAGCCTGTCTCGGCGTGGACGAATCTTCAGGGACTTCTTCTCGGCGAAGAAGTGGATGCCGTAGTCACCGCGCAGCCTCAACTCAGCCGGCATGTATGTCCCACCCTCATCGAGCAGGACACCCTTCCAGTTCCAGCCTGATGCAGGCAGGTCCGCGGACAGTTCACCCCAGCTGTTCTCTGGAATGTAGAACTGCAGCACATCTGCGGCCTCCAGGTGCAAGTCGGAGGTTGCCAGCAGATTCGCACGGTCGCTTGCGACCGTGCCCTGTTTTGCCAGGCGCCCCATCTGTAGCGAGAACTTATTCGGCGCGCGCCAACCCGGCTTGAACTCGATCACCAGCACGTTGACCACTGTGTGGTGCAACAGGATCGCGGCAAACGCAAGAAGCGGCGCCGCGAAGATCCAGATATCGCGCGAACGGAGATTGTTGAGTTTCAACCGAGCCATCGATAGCTCACCAGCTGAATGACGCCACAGGAGATCATCAGCCACTTCACGCCAGGCGTGAGCTGCGGGATCATCAACCCGCCGCGTGCATGACCCTCCTGCGGCTGGTAGCCATCCGATCCGAACGAGTAGCGGCTCATCGAGTGGAGAGGCTACGCCTCCTGGGTGTTCTGTGCAGCTGACTCGACGGGTTTCAGTGCGACAACCGGAGACGCCTCACCGCGGGCTTCAGCAGCCACACGACACTCTCGATGCCGTAGAACGTGAAGAGCTTGCGCAGGATGCCCGGAGCCGAGCCATGGCTGTGCAGGCGATGTCGAGCTGCTTGACGTGCCACCACGCCCCCTACCGCCTCCACAAGTTCGCAAGAAGCCGCCATGGTCCCGGCGACAGGGTTTCGTGGAAGTGGCCGGGGACGGCCCCGCCGACTCCCAAGCTGTGCCACACCCGATCACATCCGGAACGCTAGCGGGGATTTCCCCGCACCGCTTTCCGGAGTTGCCTCGTCATCGACTCGGTCCAGGGCTTCGACACTGCGAAGTCAAACGCCAAGAATCTGGTGCCCCCGTCAACTTCAACGATGCTCGAGGGCTCCAGCGTAGGAGCTGCGCCGATCCGCATCTTCACAACATCCGCTCGCTCCCGTGCGTCTTCACCAAGGAACAGCTCCCGCATGGGCCCCAGAGTCAACGCCCTGATCTCTCCCAACCAGACCCCAACCGGTTCCTCTTCAAAGGAGCAGCGCAGACGCAAGCGACCGTTGCCGGGGAAGCGGATGTGGAGACGTTGCCACGACCCGTTCATCACCACATCCCGCTCGAGAACGAGATTGTCGTCCAACCAGACCTTCAGACTACCGAGAGCATAAGCTTCCAGGTACTTGCGATAGGCCTCGACCAGTGCTTCGCGCTCGTCATCCTCAGCAAGGATCCCGGTGAGAGCCACCAAGGTGCCCATGTCTACAGGGTTGATACCAAGCGCGTCGCGGTAATGCTCCTTGGCGTTTTCGGCCTTGCCGGTGAGCAGGAAGACATCTCCGAGGTTCTTGTGCGCGAG
>CAZANL010000854.1:1983-2247 GCA_964486115.1 uncultured Planctomycetota bacterium | reverse complement strand
GAAGCGACGGCGGATGCCGGAGCGATCGTGTCTTCTTTTCGCCAGCGATTCGAGAAGAGCCGGGCTTCCTGGTTGTCGTTCCTGTCGCCAGGACGACTGGAACGGGATCGACTGCTGAGGTTCGTCGAGGACCAGGAGCTCGTCAGCGGCTTGACAGCTTCTTGCGCAGTTCAGCCAGCCCCTTGAGGTGAGGGTTGAGCTTGGCTGCCCGAGCCGCCGACGCCGATGCTTCTTTCCTCTTGCCTTGTGCTAGCAGGGCGCGGG
>CAZANL010000854.1:0-1956 GCA_964486115.1 uncultured Planctomycetota bacterium | reverse complement strand
ACGAAGATAGAGCAGCTGGTCGTGGTCCTCAGGGGCGTATCTTGTCGATCTGAGTGCCGTGTCACAGAGTTTGACCACGGCCGCGTGCCGCCCGGCTGAGAGCGCGGCGGCGGCGCGCCCGTGGCACTCATCGCCATTCTTGTGCTTCAACGATTGCAGGTGCTCGAGCAGTGGCGCGACCTCCTTTGGTTTGCCGAGCAGCAAGCCGGCGCGAATCGCGATCCCGCAACAGACGTCGTCGTGTTTTTTTTCGATATCTAGTTGAGGCAGGAGGGTGTTCCAGGCCGCCTGGTATTGGCCTTGGCGCAGCAGGTGCTTGGCCAACAGCCTGATTTCAAAAGTCGTTGACTGGTTGGCTTGTTTGCGCCGGGCGATCGCCTGGCGAAGCAAAGCGTCGACGTGGGCTGACTCTCGCAGGGCATAGTGGCAGCGTGCCAGTTGTGCGTAACCCTGAGCTGAATCCGGATCGAGGCGGATGCAATTGCGAAAGTCGGTTTTGGCATCCGCCCAACGCCCCAGGTAGCTGTGCAGCAGCCCTTGGCGAACGGTCATCTGGGTCTGGTCAGGATAAGCGCGCAGGTAGGTCGCGCTGTCCTTCAGGGCCTTGTCAAACAACTCCATGTGCTGGAAGGTGACGATTCGCCAGTGGAGTGCAGATTTGTGGCGAGGGTTGTTGCGCAGAACCAAGCCCAGATCCTTTAGGCCGACGTTCAACTCGGGCTCCCCCTTTACGTGCTTGTGCCAGCGATAGAGGCTCTTGGCTCTGAGCAGCCGCAAGTCCAGCCGTTCCGGGGCCAAGCGAACGGATCGGTGGAGCGCACTCTTGCCAGCCCGCTCGTTTTTCTGACCACGGAGTTTCAACAGACGCTGCGATTCGTCTGCTGCCTCGTCGGCCAGCTTGTCGAACCGGGTTTTCAGGTTCTTGCGAAGCATTGGCTGAAGCTTGGAACTGGCCCGGTCCAGCACGCGGCGCGGGTCTTTCGGATAGAGTCTCAGCACTAAGGCGAACAGGCGCTTCCGTTCTTGTCGGCCGTGGCTGTGCATCGCCTGGAGCAGTGCGATCCCAGCATCCCCGGGTGGAATGCTGGAGAGTATCCATGCAATCCGTTCGAGCGCGCTCAAGCTTTGCGCTAGTGGACCCACGAGGCGAACTGGAAATCCGGGGTCCTCTCGAGTGGCCTCCCGGCAGGCGGTCAGTCGTTTGGGATGGGCCTTGTCGACGAGGCCGAGCAGAATCGGCACCAGGCGATCTTCGGCGGGGCCGTCCCGAATCGTGGCCAGCAGATCGCTGCCCCGCCCACTGTCGAGGGCGGCCAGCAAGCGGCCAGCGAAAGCCACCTCGCTGGCCGCATCGAGAATTCGTGAATCCCCGGGGGCCACTTGGCGCAGCTGCTGAATGATCGATCGCGAAGGTTTCAGGCGTCCCGCATCCAGATGCGCGCGTAACGACATCAGCAGCGGAGGAACGAGCTGCCTGTTTTTTGCAGCGGTCAGCGCCCTCGATTCTTGCTCGATATCCGGCGTGGTCCTACGGCCAGTCTCCGCGCGGTGGCCAGTATGGCTGCCGCGTCGTTGAACAGGCCGGAGAAGCGAGCCTTGGTGGCCCGCGAGATGTGGCGCGAGACCAAGGCCGACTCGATACGGCGGAGCTGGTCGCCCTGAATGCGATCGCGACCCGAATCCTGCCAGAGGTTGCGGACGCTGCCCAGCTGTCGCTCGACTTCCTCCAGGTTCCCCTTGTTCAGCAGTTGCTGGATACGGTCGATTCGCTGGGAAACCGCGTTCAATTGCTGCCTGCCACGAACCAGTGTGCTTCCGACGACCGCGACCGCCAGTATCAGAATGAGCGTGATCATTCGCCAGGGAATGTCGCTCGACCACAATCGTCGAGGACGAGCCCCTCCGCCGCTCGGCAGATCTGCGCGGAACTCCGAATCGTCGAGTGCACCGAGCAGA
>CAZANL010000853.1:0-2252 GCA_964486115.1 uncultured Planctomycetota bacterium | reverse complement strand
GGCCGGCTGTGGCGTGCGAAGCCGGCACCTCGGGCGTCACCTGACCGTGCATCCTGCGACCAAGGTGGCGGCGCTGATGCCGGAGGTCGTCGACGGCTGGCAGGACACGCCGCAGGGCTACTGCATCGACGCGCACGCCGAGGAGGGGCTGATGTTCGAGGGGGCGTTCGTGCCGCCCGAGTACGCCAGCATCTCGTTTCCCTTCGTCGGTCAGGCGCTGGCCGACGTGATGGGCGCGTTCCGCCGTCTGGCGATGTTCGGCTTCATGGTCGCCGACGAGCCGAGCGGGAGGGTCCGCCGTGGCCTGGGCGGTCGGCCGCTGGTGACCTACCGCATCTCGGACGGCGACCTGGAGAAGGTTCGCCGCGGCCTGCGCATTCTCTCGGAGGTGTTCTTCGCCGCCGGGGCCGAGCGGATCTACCTGCCGCTGGCCGGCGTCGAGGTGCAGCCGGATCTGGACAGTGCGCTGGCCGCGCTCGAGCAGCCGATCTCCCCCTGGGGACTGGAGCTGACCGCCTTCCATCCACTGGGTACCGCGCGCATGTCATCGGGCCGTCGCGAGGGCGTGGTCGGCCCCGATCTGCAGAGCTGGGAGATTCCCGGGCTGTACGTCATCGATGGTGGCATCTTTCCCACGTCGCTGGGCGTCAACCCGCAGCTGACGATCATGGCGATGGCGACTCGCGCGGCCGAGAGACTGGCCAATGGCGACTGAGCAGGCCGACGACGAGCTGGACTACATCATCATCGACTCCGGTTTCGGCGGCAGCGTCTCGGCGCTGCGACTGACCGAGAAGGGCTACCGCGTGGCCGTGATCGAGCAGGGCAAGCGCTTCGCTCCCGAGGACCTGCCGCGCTCGGCCTGGAATCTGCGCGACTACATCTGGTGGCCGAGAATGGGGCTGCACGGCATCCTCGCCATCCGGCCGTTCAAGGACGTGGTGATCTTTCACGGCGCCGGCGTCGGCGGGGGCTCGCTGGTCTATGCCAATACGCACCTCGAGCCGGGGGACAAGTTCTACGCCGATGCGCGGCTGGCTCGGCTGGCCGACTGGAAGGCCGAGCTGGCGCTGTTCTACAAGCTGGCGCGGCGGATGCTCGGGACCACCGAGGCGCCGGCGGTGTTCGAGTCCGACCGCGCATTGAAGGCGGTGCTCGACCAGATGGGGACCGGCGACACGTTCAAGAAACACACCGTCGGGATCTACTTCGGCAAGGCGGGCGAGGCCTGCGCCGATCCGTTCTTCGACGGCGAGGGGCCCGAGCGTGTCGGGTGCAATTTCTGCGGCAGCTGCATGCTCGGCTGTCGGGTCGGGGCCAAGAACACGCTCGATCGCAACTACCTGTACCTGGCCGAGAAGCTGGGGGCGCGGATCATCCCACGAACCCGGGCCGTCGACGTGCGGCCGACCGACTTCGGGTATGAGGTGCGCACCCGACGCAGCGGGCGCATGTCGGTCACGCGCCGCCGCACGCTGCGCGCTCGCAACGTCATCTTCTCGGCCGGCGTGATCGGTACCCTCGAGCTGCTGATGCGCTGCCGCGAGCGGGGCTCGCTGCCCCGCCTTTCCGACCGGCTCGGCACCGAGGTCCGCACCAACTCCGAGTCGATCCAGTCGGTCAGCTCGCCCCGTGACGTCAGCGAGGGGATCGCGATCAGTTCGGGCGGCCTGACGCCGGACGGGACCCAAGTCGAAATGGTGCGCTACGGCCCGAAGGCCGAAACGATGAGCATCTTGAGCACCGTCCACACCGGCAGCGGCCCGCTGCCGCGGCAGCTCTACTTCCTCGCGGCGCTGCTGCGGCATCCGCTAGTGGCGCTCAAGCAGCTGTTCTGGCCCTTCGGTTCGTCGCGGGGAAGCGCGATCGTGCTCGCGATGCAGGACATCGACAACTCGATGCAGCTGGTCCACCGGCGGCGCTGGTACTGGCCGTTTCGCCGGGCTCTGACCAGCGACTGGGGCGTGGGCGACGCACCGCCGAAGTTCCTGCCCAGTGCCCAGGAGGTGACCAGCCGAGTGGCGCGCGAGCTCGACGGCACACCCCACTCGGTGCTGCCGGAGGTGCTGCTCGACACGACGACCACGGCGCACCTGCTCGGTGGTTGTCCGATGGGCCGCTCGGCCGTCGATGGGGTGATCGATCGGGACTGCCGGTCTTCAACTACCCCGGACTGCTTGTCCGCAGCGGTCGCAGGCCTACCTGTTCTGGGTTTCCGAGATCAAGGACAAGTCGCCGTTCCCGATCGGTAT
>CAZANL010000852.1:0-2263 GCA_964486115.1 uncultured Planctomycetota bacterium | reverse complement strand
GCTGGTGGTGACCTGCTGATCACCCTTCCGGTAGCCGATCAGCTCGCGCGGAAAGGTGATCTTGAACTCCCCCTCGACCAGCTCGTCGGCGAAAGCTGGCACCACCGCACAGACAAACAGGCCGATGTTCAACAGTCGTCGCATCAGTAAGGCAGCTTCTTTCCTGCCGGCGAACGTTCGTGGACCTCGATCCACTGGTACTTCGGACCGCTCTTGTTTGTCACCTGCAGCTTGTAGGAACCACCGGCATTGCCGTAGACCCGCAGATAGCAGCCGCGAAAGCCCTTCTCACGCACACGGACCCAGGTCATGCCTGCCGGCAGCTGCTGACCCTCGATCGGGGCGGCCGGATCGCTCAACTCGATCCTCCACCAGTCGATCCGATTGCTGTCGCCGAGACTGCCGACCAACACCGCCCGCCCCACCTCACCCCTCGCGTTGACCCGGCTAGCCTGCTTGTGGTTCTGCTCTGCTGCTGACTTGGGACGGAACGTCTGGACCACCATGCTGCCGCAGATCGCGCGGCGGATCCGCGGGTAGAGTTTCTTGTTCAGGTCCCCCTTGGGCTCGACCTGCAGCAGCCGCGCCAGGTATTGCCAGACCTGGACCGGCTGCTTGCGCGGCGCCTTGGGCGGATCCTCGTAGGCCAGACAGAACGCATGCAGCACGCGACGGGCAAAGGCAGCCCGGCTCGACCGCAGCTGCGCCCTGAACGTCCGGGCCAGCGCGGCCGCTCGGTCACTCGGGAAGCAACCCTCGAACAGCCCGTTCGATAGCTCGATCAGCTTCTGACCACGCAGGGGCGCTCTCTCGATACGGTTCGCCAGCGGCGGTCGGTACGCCTTGTGGCGCAGATCGATCTCGAATCCCTGCTCGACCGTCTTGGCCTTCACGTCATGCAGTAGCCCCGCCCGCACGCTGACCTTACCGAAGCTGCCCGGCTCCGGCGCCTCGAACCGATAGACCTTCCACGGACGCTGCGGGTCCCCGCTCTGATTGGCCGTCATCAGCGAATCCAAGGTCAACTGGACCTGGTATCGCCCTTCGATGATCGCGTGGGAGAGCACCAGCCCATGCTTGGCCGGCGGCGGCTGATAGAGCGAGATCACCCTCGGCTTGGGCCGAGGCGGCTCCTCCTCCTTCTCTTGCTGGGCTGCGCCGGGGGCTGCCAGCAGCGCCAACAGGACACACGTCAGACCGCTCCTCATCGCTCGATCTCGTAAAGATACCCGGACTGCGAGGGGACGTACAAGTGTCGGCCGACAACGGTCACCACGCCCGCCTCGAACCGATCGCCCAGCTCGACGCTCCAGATCGTTTTCCCGTCCTGGCCGATCGCCCGTGCCTGACCGCTCGTCGTCACCACGTAGAGCGTCTCCCCGTCCGCAGCCAGACCGGTGCGCAGCTTACCCTGGATCGGGACCCGCCAGGTCAGCTTGAAGTGTTCGAGATCGATCCGATTCAGCTGAAAGTCCTCCGTACCGCAGTACAGTCGGCCTCCGACCGAGAGCAGCGGACCGCGCACTGCGGCTGCGAGCTGCAGGACCTGCTTGACCCTTCCCGTCGTCAGTTCGATCCGGTAGAGCTTGCCGTCGTCACTGGCAGCCACCACGTCGTCTCCGATATGGAGCAGCGGACTGTGAATCGCCCCACCCGTCCGAACGGCCCAGGCCTCCCCCAGAAACGAGCGCTGCCCCACCCGCTTGACGGTCAGCCCGTAGACCTTGTGATCCTGACAGCCGACAGCGATCATCTTGCCCGCCACGACCGGGCGAGCGCTGAATGGCTGGCCCGATCCATTGGTGTACAGATCGTGTCGAGACTTGCCGGTTTCGCTATCCACCGCATAGAGCGAGCCGCCGCGAGTACCGAAATAGGCGACGCCTTCCGACACGGTCGGGCCGCAGCTGATCTCCGACTTGAGCGAGAAGTCGAGCTTGAACTTCGGCGCGGCTGACGCCGTCACCGAGTCGACTCGCATCAAGGCCCGGCCGCGTGCCAGCAGCAGACTCTGCTGATCGATACGCGCCAACCGGCCACCGGGGAGATGCCGCGTACCGCGCCGCATCCGCCGATAGACCACCGCCCCCTGGTCCAGACAGACGCAGTGCAGGCTGCCATCTTCGGTCAGCACCACCAGCCGCCCGTCGCTCGGACCGGCGTCCAGCAGCCGAACCGGCCGGCCCGCGACACCGCTACCCAGCGTCCGATGCCAGACGATCCGCCGGCGCTGCAGGTCGAATGCGTAGACGTTGACACCATG
>CAZANL010000851.1:0-2265 GCA_964486115.1 uncultured Planctomycetota bacterium | reverse complement strand
CGGGCAGGGGCCGCCGATCCCCACAGAGTGCAGCCAACCCCACGAGCAAGAGCAACGTAGCCCAGGCCGGAGAGTGCACCGCACCAAATGCCAACGGGCCGGCAACGAGAATGGTCACGATCAGCAGAAGCTGAATGCGGTTCACCAGCAACTAACGCTCCCACACGGGATGCTTAGCTACTCGGGGGGGGCAACAACTCAGCGGACTGGACCGCCCCTTGTGCCTGCTCGTCCTCCGGACGGTAGTACCGGCTGTAGTAACGGTAGTAACCCGGATAGTAGTAGTAATAGTAATAGTAGTCGGTCTTGGATGGATCAACATTGTTGAGCACCGCGCCGAGCAACGTGCCGCCAATACTGGCCACCCGATCCTTGCCCATCTGAACTAGCTTGCGCCGCGTGACATAGGCCGAGATGACATGCACCACACCATCCACCTCACCCGCGAGCACGCTGGCGTCCGGCACGAAGATCAGCGGTGGGGTATCGAAGATCAGCACATCGTAATGATCGCGCAGATCAGTCAGCAATCGCCGCATTCGTTGACTGCCCAGCAACTCGTATGGGTTGGGCGGTAGCGGACCGGAAGGGATCGCCCACAGGTTCTTGACTCCCGTATCCTGGATGATCTCGCTCGGCGTCGAAACCCCCGCCAGGTAATTGGTCAGACCCATATCGCTGCGAAGCTTGAACGACTTGTGAACCCGAGGTTTGCGCAGATCGGCGTCGAGCAGCAAGACTCGGGTCCCGCTGTGCGCCATCGTGATCGCAAGATTGGAAGACACGGTGGTCTTGCCTTCGCGGGGCTGCGAGCTGGTGACGGCCACCACCGCCCCCCGCTCCGAGTCGCCGATCAGCTTCTGCAGGCTGAACACCAGCTTGGTGCGGATCGCACGAAAGGCCTCTGAGACGGCAGACTTGGGCTGGTGATGTGTGACCACGTGCCGAATTTCCGGATCGTCCTCATCACCCCTGATGTACGGCACGAACCCCAGCATCGGCAAATCGAGGCGATTGAGAATGTCCTCCTCGTTCTTGACTGTATCGTCGAGGTACTCCATCAGCAGCGCCATCCCAATGCCACCGATCAAGCCAAACATGACGGCGAACAGGTAGGTGATACCAGCCTGCTGGCTCACCGGTTGGGTCGGGATTTCAGCCGAGTCGATGATCGTGACCGTGTCGACCTGCCCGATGATGAAGGTCTTGTTGATGTTGACCTGAACTCCTTTCAGGTCACCCTCGTAACGGACCGAAGCCTTGGTCAGCTTCTGGAACTCCTGATGCTCCAGCATGCGAAGGCGATGGTCTTCCCGCTTTTCGCCGAGCTTCTTGGCCAGGCTGGTGCGGGCCTCGAGCATGTTTTCGTAACGGCGCTGCGCCTCGCGACAGATGCGCGGCACCAGGTCGGTGAACTCACGCTGGTAGGCTGTGATGGACAACTGGATCCGCTTCACATCCTTCTGCTCGGGACCGAACCCCTTCTTCGTCAAGTGGTCCAGTTCCTCACGCTGTTCACGCACCTTCTGGCGGTTCTCCTGATAGCGCTCGTCGCGACGCACCACATCCAGCGCGAGCTTCTGCTTCAGGGTCTTGGCATCCTCTACATCCCGATATCCGGGCTTGAGCTTGAGGATATCGATGTCCAGCTGCGTGATCGCTCCGTCCAACCGCCGAGCCACCTCCTGGTAGGTCTTCTGATGTGCCAGGAAGTCCTTCGCGTCGGGATGGCTGCCGAGGTACTCATCGATCGCCTTGGCACCGCGCCGCACCTTCTTGGTCAGCTGTTCGCGGCGCACTTGCAGTTTGCTGCGCTTCGAAGCGGCCTTGGTCATGTGACGCGTTTCGGCGTATTCCGCGTACACCTCCATCAGCAGGTTGATGAAACGCGCCACGGCGACTGCGTCCTGTGCACGGGCGCTCAGTCGAACCAGGTTCGTGTTCGGCTCTCGCTTTGTGGTCACCATCGACACGACCTGATCAGGAACACCCAAAGTTTTGCCGAAGAGCGCCAGCTTGAGGTCATCCTCCATCGCGACCAGAACCTTCTTCCCCACCGCCGGACTGTTGATCAACTTCAACAGCGTGTTGAACTCACGGTGCTGGATGGTCCGATAATCTCGGTTGGTCAGGTTCTGCTTGCTGTTGATGGTCGGACGGATCTCCAGTTGGCCATTCGCCTCGTAGAGTGTCGGCCTCTTGCGAGAGGTGATCCAGACCGCCAGGCACACGACAACGACACACAAGGCGACCACCCATCCATGG
>CAZANL010000850.1:0-2266 GCA_964486115.1 uncultured Planctomycetota bacterium | reverse complement strand
GAGCAATCTGAGCTGTCGGGCCATTCTTCTTCCTTGCATGCCTACCTCCTCCGAATATGTGGTGATTGCTACCTCCGGCCTTTCAAATTGCGTGCCGGGCGCGGTTGTGGGAGTTGCGGCGGTGGGTGTGCGATCGTGCAACAGGAGGGGGGTTGTTTTTCGCACGTTGGCTGGACGTGCGTGGGTCGGTGGGGCGCCAGGAGGGCAGTGGGGAGCCGTATTGCGGTCGGGCCGCCCCAACCCGGCGGGCGGCCGGGGGAGGCTGGCGGCTGGTTCTAGCGGAGGCGCTCGGCGGTGAAGCGCAGGACGCTACCCCCCTCGATCAGATAACAAGGATCTGCGGAAGCTCCGTTGAACTCCATCGTCATATTGCCGATCTCCAAGGTCGAGAGGTTCAGGGTGTGGAAGATAGCGAGTTGACCGCCGTCCTGATCGATTACGGTGCCCACACCCAGGTGCGGGACCTGGCTCTTTCCCTCGTCATCGACCGTGATATGGGTCATGAGTGTCAAGTCCTGGCGCTCCGGAGTGTCATGCCCAAGTGTCAGGGTACGAAGGTGCCCATCAGCAGCTTGGCGCTGACGGCGTCCTGGTGATCGCTCAACTAGCTGGAGTACCACAGCCCATCGGCAGCGCTGCCGACGTACTCCAGGACCCGCTCGGCGGTGAACTGTCGGGTTCGCTGGACGTCGGCCTTTACACCTCGACGGAATCCTGTTTGTGCGGCGCCTTGGCCGAGTTTGCCGCCCACCCTCCCGCCGGCACGCAGCCTCTTCTCGATAATCCTGCCGTCGGTGATGGTGCCCGACATCTGATTGTCCGTGACGGTGGCGTGCAGATGATAGTCGAGAAGCAGATTTTTCAGCTGCAGGCTGTTTTCGCGGTAGCTGCCGCCCAGCATCCGGCCAGTAGCCAGGCTGGCGTCCAGCTGTATCGCAAACGAATTCAACTCGCCAGAGTCGTCGGGGACCGTTCTCAGCAGCAGCCAGTCGCCGTTGTCAGTCACCCTCAGACCGTCCAGTTCACCCCGCTGCCAGGCCCAGCCTTCATCGCAGAATGCAGGTTGCGCCGCGCAGAGGATCAGCAAGCAGATCGAGAGTTTCAGCTAGCGCGTGATTGAGTCGAACATTTTCACCTCCGAAATTTGAAGATCTTGGTCGAGCGAGACTGTCCTTGAGAATGCAAGTCATTTGCCAGGTCCTTTCGGATTCCATCGGCCTGTGCAACACCGTGTTACAGCTGGAGACCGGGTCCGCTGTAACACGATGTTGCAGCCGCGCGGAGGCCGGCCTGACCGACAGTGATTCTGCCAGACGAAGAGCGTCGCGGAGCGTCAGCTGTATGGGCGGGGCGACGACTTCTCAGCAGCTGCAGGCCGGGCTGGCGCTGCAGTAGGGCTTGGGACTATTTTTCGATCTTGTTGATCAGGGCGAGGATCGCGGGCTGGTCGTCCGGCGGGGCTTGGCGATGCGCCTCCCGCAGCACGGTCAGGGTATGAGTGGACTGTCCGCGTCCGGCCGGCCCAGACCAGTAGAGGACCAGCGCTTGACGGAAGCGGGGGGTGAGCTTCAAGGTGGCCAGATGATCTGTGACTGCGGCTTTCCACCGCCCCTGGCGTAGGCGGCTGACTCCCCTGATCAGGCGGGCCCAGGCGTACTGCGGCCGGATTGCGAGCGCCTCGCTGCAGGCTTTCTGGCGCAATCCGTCTTGCTCGGAGTAGAGCGCGAGCAGCAGCTGGAACTCCTCGACGCCAGGCTGCTGACAGAACTGGCGCAGCCCGCGGACCGATAGCTGCCAGGCGATCTGTCGTCTGTCATGAGCCAGCGCCTGATATCCGCGTGCCAGTAGCTGCGCCATCGGGTGGGTCGATTTCCGCTCGAGCAGCTTGACCGCCTGGTCGCAAGGTGTGCGTGCGTCCTTCCAGGAGACCTCTAAGCCGGGGTGGGGCAACAGGCGAGACAGCACAGCGCGCTCTACCCACAGTCGGGCCAGCTGAAGATGCACCTCCCCGTTCTGGGGGTCGAGTGTCGCTGCTTGTCCTGCCCCCGAAACATGTACCAGTTACTGAGTGGTGCTCCGCACAGGTTGCACACCGTTCATCCATTCCGGCAGGATCGCTTCAGGCGCCGGAGGTCTGTAGCCTAGCGAGCTGTGAGGCCGCACTTCGTTGTACTCCTTCCTCCACATCTCGATCAACACCTTTGCCTCGAACAGCGTGTCGAAGATCTCGCCGTTGAGCAGCTCGTCGCGTAGCTTCCCGTTGAAC
>CAZANL010000849.1:0-2267 GCA_964486115.1 uncultured Planctomycetota bacterium | reverse complement strand
CGTCTATTCTGCTCCGTCGGTCAAGCCGGGGGAGCTCTTTCTGTATTTCGATCCGCTGCACAGCCTGAGTGAGTCGGTACAGGCGCGCTGGATGGACGCCACGCAAAGACAGCAAATGATCGACGAGGCCCTTGCCGCAGCCCGGGCCAGCATGGCTTGACACCTCTGTTCACGATACTACCCCCTCCAACGAACTAGAGGATGCGCCATGAATGCGGTCATGACAGAATCGAGTTGCCTGCATGAGCTGTTTGAAATGCAGGTGGACATTCGACCCGACGCCCTAGCACTTGCCTGCAGAGACGAGCAACTCAGCTATGGACAACTAGACCAGCGGGCCAACCAGCTCGCGCGGCACCTACGCGACCATGCTGTGGGCCCGGGTTCGCTAGTGGGCCTGTACTTCGAGCGGTCCGAAAAGCCGATCATCTCGGTGCTTGCAACCCTCAAGGTGGGTGCAGGCTATGTGCCGATAGACCCGGCTTTCCCAAGGGATCGAATGCAACACATCCTCGAGGAGTCTGGCGTCAGCGTGATCGTCTCGGAGGCAACGCTTTTCAGCCAGCTTCCCGATACATTTGAAGGCACCGTCGTCCTGATCGACGATCACGCCACGGAGATCGCAACGCACTCGACCGAGCGATTGTCCCGAGAAGATACGCGAGTCACGCCAGATGACCTGACCTACGTACTCTACACATCGGGGACAACGGGGCGCCCCAAGGGTGTGATGCCGGAGCACAAGAACGTCGTGGAGTTCGTCTGCTCCTTCAACGAGGTTTGCGGCATCACCCCTGAAGATCATGTCTACCAGGGATTCTCACTGGGCTTCGATGGCTCAGTTGAAGAAATGTGGATGGCGTTCTCCAACGGCGCATCCCTGATCGTGGGCACCCCGGAGATCATTGGCCAGAGTCACGAAGTGGCACGCTTGTTCCGCGAAAGGGGAGTGACGGTGTTTTCTACGGTACCGACATTCCTATCGATGTTCGATGAAGACATTCCCACTCTCCGGCTGGTGATCGTGAGTGGCGAAGTATGCCCACCGGAGCTGGTCAAGCGCTGGGCCAGGCCGGGGCGAAGGATGCTCAACGTCTATGGCCCGACCGAAGCAACGGTCAACACGACTGCCTTCGAGTGTCAGCCCGACAAGCCCGTCACGATCGGCAAACCGCTGCGAGGCTACACCACACACATCCTGGATGAGCGCATGCAGCCGGTTGTCCCGGGCACGCCTGGTGAGCTCTACATTGGAGGTGTTGGTATTGCTCGGGGCTACTTCGGCCAACCAGAGCTGACGAGCAAGCAGTTCATTCAAAACACATTCTTGGCGACAGATTCAAGCGAGACACTGTATCGAACCGGCGATCTGGTCTCCCAGAACCCAGCTGGCGAGCTTGAATTTCACGGCAGGATCGACCGGCAGGTCAAGATCCGCGGTTACCGCATCGAGCTTGCGGAGATTGAATCGGTATTGCGCGAGCACCCAGCAATTCAGATGGCCGTGATCCGCGTATTCGAACAGGATTCGATTCAGCAGCTCGCGGCTTACGTGGTGCTTCATCAAGCTCCGACTCAATGGTCACGAGACGGCGTCTTGCGGCTGCTGAGGGATAGCCTTCCGGCCTACATGATACCCAGTCACCTCGATGTCCTCCCGGCATTGCCGACACTGGCGAGCGGGAAAGTCGATCGCAAGCGGCTCCCCGAGCCACAAGCCCCCCTGGTCGAGACGGAGCGCGAGATCGTGGCGCCGGTGACGGAGCTGGAGTGTCAGCTCAAGGAGGCATGGGAGGCGATCTTTCACGTGTCCCCGGTGTCGGTCGAGGACGACTTCTTCCTCAACCTGGGAGGCTATTCCCTGCTCGCCGCCCAGATGGTCTCCCTGGTCCGTAAGGACTATCTGGTGGAGGTGGCGATCCGCGATTGCTACAGATTCCCAACGATCCGACAACTGGCTGCTCAGCTCACTG
The DNA here is from genome assembly GCA_964486115.1 of uncultured Planctomycetota bacterium. Taxonomy (GTDB): domain Bacteria; phylum Planctomycetota; class JACQVV01; order JACQVV01; family CAZANL01; genus CAZANL01. The sequence goes on along the minus strand of CAZANL010000849.1, from coordinate 294 downwards.
AGCGTCTAGAGAAGCGAGCGGCAGCGGATGCTTGCGAGCAGGAGCAGGAAAAGGCGCCCTCGAGCCGCGAGGTTTTTGAGAGTGTACCTCGCTGGCAGCGAGGCCTCTGCTATACCTTGCAGGCGCTCTCCCTCGCCTTTTTCTACGGAGCTGGCTCGCTGCCGTTTGTCTGTCTGACCCTGCTGATCCTGGCTCTGATCAAGGGGCTGCTGTCACTCACCACCGTAGTCGTGGCGGTGGCTGCACTGGTGTTTCTGAGTTATCCTGCGCTCCTCGTCAGCAGTATCGCCCTCA
>CAZANL010000848.1:2049-2270 GCA_964486115.1 uncultured Planctomycetota bacterium | reverse complement strand
GCCGATCCTCAACTCGATGATGATCGTCGGCCTGGTCAGCCTGCCTGGTATGATGACCGGCCAGATCCTGCAAGGGGCTGACCCGGACAAGGCCGCGGTGTATCAGATACTGATCATGTTCATGATCGCCGCAGGCACCGCGCTCGGCACGCTAACCGCTGTCTGGCTGGGTTTCCGTGCCTCATTCGGTCCAGCCGAGGAACTGTGCAAAGAGAGATTCA
>CAZANL010000848.1:0-2039 GCA_964486115.1 uncultured Planctomycetota bacterium | reverse complement strand
TCGACTGAGTGGCTTGTTGCGGAGCCCCATACTCCGTATCATTAACAAAAGCAGTGAATCCAAGGAGACGGTCTATGAGATACCTGCGGTTCGTTCTGGCGATGATCGCCGGCCTGGCGCTGACTATTCCCGGCCTGTGCGACGCCCCGAAGAAAACCGATAAAGATCCGGTCGTCGTGCTGGAACAGGACATGACCTTCCTGCACGACAAGAAGGCACCGCCAATCACAGCAACCCGGTGGATCAACGGGAAACCACTGAAGCTCGAGATCCTCTCGGACAAGGTGGTCCTGCTCAACTTCTGGGAGGCATGGAGCACCGGTTGTCGCAGACTTAACAAGCGGCTGGTCAAGCTGCAGAAGAAGTACGGACCCAAGGGGCTGCGAGTCCTCGGGATTCACCCCGCCGAAAATGGAGATCTGGCCGCCGAGATGGTCAAGGCACGCGACTACAACTTCCCGACAGCCATCGACGCTGATCGAAAGACCGCTGCGGCCTACGGTGGAGCCAAGCGAGTTCCAATGGTTTGCCTGCTGGTCAAGGGCAATGTGGTCTACGCTGACATCGACAACAAGAAGAGCGGCAACATCGAGCTAGCAATCCTCAACGGCATTGCCGGCAAGGTCGGGCCCAAAACCTATCAGGTTCCCAGGGCGATCGAGACGCCGAAGATCTCGAAGGTCCAGGGAGTGGGTGGTGGCCGGACGATCCGCGAGCTCGGCAACAAACCGGCCCCCAAGCTGACACTCGACAGCTGGGTCGTTCAGAAGGGACACAAGCTGGCCGACCTGAAGGGGAAGGTCATCCTGCTCGATTTTTGGGGCGTCTGGTGTGGGCCCTGCAAGAAAGCGATCCCGCACCTCATCGCGCTGCACAATAAATACCACGATAAGGGGCTCGTGCTGATTGGCCTGCACACTGAAATGGCCAAAGAGCAGCTCCCGGGGTTTCTCGCTCAGAACCCGATTCCGTATCGCATCGCGATCGACAAGGGGCGGTCGACACAGAACAGCTATTGGGTCGGACGGTTTCCGACACTCGTGTTCATCGATCGTAAGGGTCTGGTCAGGTACGCGCGCGTAGGCTGGTCGGCCGACACGGAGGACATCGTCAAGAAGCTACTGGCCGAGGCAATCAACCAGCCCGGGAAAGGCAACAAGGGCAGTAAGTAAGTGACCGGAGATGGCGGTCCACCTGCTGGGCACCCTCACTCGGTAGGGGATTACGAAACGCTGCCCGATGCGGATGGTCGGGGCCTGCCTGGTCTGGACCCGTTTCCCGTCCCGTCCCTGGTCGGGCAGTTTCGCGTTGAGAAGCGTGTCGCCATCGGGGGCGCCGGCATCGTTTATCGTGCCGTCGACACCAAGCTGGAACGCACCGTCGCGCTGAAGATCCTGCGTGATCCCGCAGAGCAGTCCGAACGGCAAAGCCGGTTCCAGACAGAGGCCCGCCTGCTGGCCCGCGTACGCCACCCAAACATCGTGACGGTTCTTTCCACCGGTCAACTGGGCGATTTTCCGTACATCGAGATGGAGTTCGTGGACGGCGCCAACCTACGCGACATGCTGATGGAAAATGACGATGCCGCGTCGACCGCAGCCATCCTGCTTCCCGTGCTGGATGCCCTCGAGCATCTACATCAAAAGGGGATCATCCACCGAGATCTCAAGCCCGAGAACATCTTGATCGACTCCAAGGGTATCCCGCGTCTGACCGACTTCGGCCTGGCGCGGCTGTCATGGGACTCGAATCGTTTCACCCGGACAGGGCAGCCAGTCGGTACGCCGGGCTACATGTCTCCCGAACAGATCGAGGCCAAACCCGGAGCGGTGGACCATCGAACAGACATCTATTCCATGGGAGTGATCCTCTATGAGATCCTGGCCGGGTTGCCACCATTCCGCGGTGATACGCTGATCGAGGTCTACGGTCAGATACGATCGGGCAATCCGTCCAGGCCCAGTGCGATGCGTGAGGTCTCCATGTCTCTGGAATCGGTCTGTCTGCGGGCGATGAACCACGAGCAGGAGGACCGCTAC
>CAZANL010000847.1:0-2272 GCA_964486115.1 uncultured Planctomycetota bacterium | reverse complement strand
GCGAACTCGAATGTTTCCGCGATTGCTCTTGAGCTGTCCCCCCGGCAGATCGAGATTGGATGCGGCAACCGCCTGCCCCACCTCGGCCAGCGTCAGGCGATGCTCCTCCAGTCGCTGCGGCTGGACCTCGATCCAGATCTCCCGCTCTCGAACACCCGAGACCACCAGGTCGCTGATGCCGCGCAGCGCCAGCAAATCGTCTTCAACCGCCTTGGCTTCTCGGCGCAGCTGCGCCTCGCGCACCTCTCCACTGATCATCACCGAGATTACCGGCAGCTTCGGGACGAACTCGGTGACGCTCGGATCCTCCACCCCCTCGGGCAGATCCGGCCTGACCCGATCCACCTCGCTACGCACCTCGTCGACGATCCGCCGCCGATCCGCGCCGTCCTCCAGCTTGAGCGTGATGACCGTCAGCCCCTCGAGCACCTTGGAGCCGACCTGCTTGATCCCCTGAATCCCGTTGACCGCCTGCTCGACCCGCCGAGTGACCAGCTTCTCCACCTCTTCGGGGGTGGCTCCGGGGTAGATCACGTTGATCTGGATCCGATCCGAGGTGAAGGCCGGGAAAAACTCCCGGATCATGCTGTTCCAGTAGTAGATCCCGCCGACGACGATCAACAACATCAGCAAGTTAGCCGCAACAGGGTTGCGGACGGCAAACCTGGGCAGATTCACCGGATCAGCTGGACACGCGAGCCGTCAGCGATGTGCTCCAGATTGGTCAGCACGACCCGCGTACCGCTGGTCAGCGTATCCCGAATCAGGTAGACATCCGACAACCGCTTGTAGATCGGCGGCGTCAGCCTGCGCACGATCGCCTGGTCCGGCTTGTCCGCTGACGACTCCAGGACCAGCAGCGCATCGTCGACAAAGATGCTGCGGGGCAATGAAATCACCTTCTCATAGCGACGCCCATGAACTGCCGCGTGCACGAACGCACCGGGAGGAATCGGCGCAGCCTGGCCATCACTGCCCCTCAGCTGGACATAGGCTCGGAAGGTCTGATTCGCCGTGTCGATCTCGGGAGCAATCCGGGCGATCTGACCCAGGTGAGGCCGCTCGGTGCTCGAGCGCACCGACGAACTGGATCGGGCCGAGGCGATCCGCAAAACCGCTCGGGCGCCACGCCGGACATCGCCGTAACGAGAAACCGGCAGCGCCAGCGGGATCTCCACGGCCGAATTGTCGACCAACTCGAACAACGCCGCTCCGACTCCGACCCGCTGGCCCAGTTGGGCGGTGCGCGCTGTCACCTGAGCGGCATAAGGCGCGCTGACCACGGCCCGAGCCAGATCGTGCCGAGCCCGCGCCAAGGCCGCGCTCTGAACCGCGATCTCGGCGAGGTTCTGCTCCTGCTCTGGATCGAGCATCTTCAGCCGCGACTGCAGATCGACCAAGATCCGCTCGATCTGCCCCACCGCAAGCCAGCGCTTGTCCAGTTCGGTCTTGGAGGAGACCTTCGTGGCGACCAGCTTCTTGATCCGATCATAGTCGTTGCGAGCCGATTCGTGCTCCTTGGCCGCCACCGCGACCTTTTGCTGCAGGCTTGCTTTCTTGAGGATCAAGAGCCGCGTCCCGGCATGCGCCTGTGCGAGCCGCGCGCGAGCAGCCGTCACGGAGCCCTTGAGATCCGTGTCGTCCAGCCTGACCAGCGGTTCGTCCTTCGTGACTGCGGCGCCAACTTCCAGCCTGGGCGAGATCCAGACGACCCGGCCGGCAATCTCGGCCGAGATCTTCGAGCGACGCATCGCCCTCGCCCGGCCGTAAGCCTCGATCTGCTCCTGGTAGACACCCTGCTCGACGACCAGAAAGCGCACGGCGGTGCGGGGCGGCACCACCTGCTCCTTGGCCGGCGACGTCTTCCTTCTCGCAAGCGCACGGAAGCCAGTGACCCCCGTCGCCAACAACAGACCGCCCAATAACAATGATATCCCGGCTCGCATCGCTGTGCTCATGGCTTGCGTAAGCCTAACGGACAAATCTGGCTACGGCAATCATCACGCTGGACTTGCAGGCCCCCAGGAAGCTGCTAGAATGCGCGCCTCCCAACCCTCGCGGAAGTGGCGGAATTGGTAGACGCGCTAGGTTCAGGACCTAGTGGGCTTTACGCCCTTGGGGGTTCGAGTCCCCCCTTCCGCACCACATTACGGCGCTCCGATGCAGCGCGCTCCCCTCCAACTGTCAGCGATCTCCTCGCCTGCTGCCCAAGGACGATGTCCGCCACCAATGCCCAGAAAGGCGATCAAGAAGAGCACATCACGAGACAGCC
>CAZANL010000846.1:0-2272 GCA_964486115.1 uncultured Planctomycetota bacterium | reverse complement strand
GTGAGCCAGCCGCCCTGCTCGATGAACGGGGGGACCTTGTCCTCGTAGCACGCGGTGCAAAGGACGCGTGTCTTGCCGAAGCAGATCAGCACCGATCCGGCGGGATTGTCCAGGTAGTTGCGCTGTACTGTCACCGGCCGCAGCTGATCGGGTCGGCGTCCATCGATCCGTTCGGGCATGGGGCTGTTATATCGCTGTCCAGCGGCTCTGCATACTTGAAACTACGGGGCCTTCATGTCAGGCTGCCGCGGTGCATTCGTGGAGGACGCTAGGCCCGGCCGAGAAGCTGTGTGCCAGGCTGCACAGCGGGTGCTTGCGGGGTTGCGTCTCGGCAGGCGCGACCGCAAACCGTGGATGGAAAACAGGCCAGATGTCTGAGCTCAACTGAAGGCGACAGATGGACACCTCGCAACAGATCGAGGACGTGCGCGTCCGGATCAACCAGACCGACCAGCAGTTGCTGCAGATCCTCAGCCAGCGTGCAGCCCACGTGTTGGCCATCGGGCAAATCAAGTCTGCTGCGGGGATGGCGGTCTACGATCCGAACCGCGAGCGGAAGATCCTGGAGCGCATTCGGGAGCTCAACCCCGGGCCGTTGTCCGACGAGGCGATCGCCCGGTTGTTCGAGCGAATCATCGATGAGTCACGGGCCCTCGAGCGGCACGTGACCGAGCAGGGTCAGGAGCGGTAAGCATGGTGATCGTGATGAAGAAGGGCGCCACCGATGCGGCGCTGCAGCGGGTCATTGAGAAGCTGACGCAATACGGGTTCGACATCCATCGCTCGACCGGCGTGAGCCACACGATTCTCGGGGCGATTGGCGACAAGCGGGGCGTCGATCTGCGGGAGTTCGAGCTGATGGAGGGGGTCCAGGAGGTGATCCGCATCACCGAGGAGTACAAGCTGGCCGGCCGGACCTTTCGGCCGGACTCGACCGTCATCGATCTGCCACGGGGTGTGACGGTTGGCGGCAATCGGGTAGCCGTGATGGCCGGGCCCTGCTCGATCGAGAGCCGGGAGCAGATCTTCGAGTCGGCTCGAGTGGTCGCCGAGTCAGGTGGACAGATCTTGCGCGGTGGCGCCTTCAAGCCGCGGACCAGCCCTTACAGCTTTCAGGGGATGGGAGAGGAGGGTCTGGCGCTGCTGGCCGAGGCGGCGGAGAAGCACGGTCTGGTGACCGTCAGCGAGGTGATGGACCCGAGCCAGATCGATCTGGTCGCCGAGTACGCCGACATCTTGCAGATCGGCGCACGAAATATGCAGAACTTCGTGTTGCTCAAGGCGCTCGGCGTGGCGAAAAAGCCGGTTTTGCTCAAGCGGGGGATGGCGGCCACGATCAAGGAACTGCTGATGTCGGCCGAGTACATCATGAGCGAGGGCAACTACGATGTGATCCTCTGCGAGCGCGGTATTCGTAGCTGGGAGCCGCTGATGCGCAACACCTTCGATCTCGCAGCGATCCCGGTCTGCAAGGAGCTGACCCACTTGCCGATGATCGCCGATCCGAGCCATGCCACCGGAATCCGGGACAAGGTGGAGCCGATGGCGCGGGCCGCCGTGGCGGCCGGCGCCGACGGCGTGATGATCGAGGTCCACCCCGATCCCGACCGCGCCCTTTCGGATGGGCCCCAGCAGCTGTTCCCCAACCAGTTCAAGCAATTGATGGGGGCGCTGCGGATCATCGCCACGGCGATGGAGCGGGAGATCTAGTTGGGCTCCGAGCCCGCTCCGTTTCGCTCGCTGTTGGTGCTCGGGATGGGGCTGATCGGGGGCTCCTTCGCCGGTTTGGTGCGCCAGTGCTATCCCGGGGTCAGCGTGGTGGGCGTGGATCGAGATGAATCGGTGGTCGCGCAGGCGCTGGCAAGGGGCCACATCACCAGCGGCCACTCGATGGATGCGCTGGAGCAGCTGGTGCCACAGGCGCAGCTCGTGGTGTTGGCCACACCGATCGAGGCGATCATCCAGCTGATTCCCCGGATCGCTTGCTGGAGCCGTCCTGGCACACTGGTGATCGACCTGGGTAGCGCCAAGGGCTCGATCTGTCGGGCCGCCGCCGAACAGGCGGCATTCGCCGAGGGCGTCGTGGGCTTCATCGGCGGCCATCCGCTGGCCGGCTCGCGGCACTCGGGTGGGGCGCAGGCCGACCCGACGATGCTGGACGGAGCGCCGTTCGTGATCTGCCCGGTGGGGTCCATCTCGACACAGCTGCGGGAGCGCGCGGTCGCCTTTCTGCAGGCGCTTCGTTTCCAGCCGGTGCAGCTGGATCCGCATC
>CAZANL010000845.1:873-2273 GCA_964486115.1 uncultured Planctomycetota bacterium | reverse complement strand
GCGATGGTCTCGCGGCCAGCGCTTCGCGGCGGCCAGCAAAACACATCGGGCAGCAGCAGACTGACCCAGGCGTCGAAGCAAACCCTCGGCCTCGAGAAGATCCGCAAGTCCCGCCAGCCGACTGGTGATCAACTGCTCGACGATCAGGCCGAGCGAGTCACGGGAATCCGTCTCGAGCGCCAGACGCAGCCGGCGAAGCAGGATCTGGGGGTTTCCCTTCTCGGCCGCCGACAGTAGCTTTTCTGCTTCGGACAATCGGCCATGCTGGACCAGCAGATCGGCCAGCCTAGTCCGCAACTGAGCGGCCGGGCGATCTTCCAGGCGAAGACCCTGGCGCAGCAGCGCGATCGCCTTGGGCAGCTTGCCCTGACTGGTGCGCAGCTGCACCATGACCAGGCGCAGGTCGCTATCCCGCGGGTTCTTGCCCAGAGCGACCCGCAACACCGGCATCACCACATCGGCGTGGCCCTGTCTTCCCAGACGCTCGAGCAGGCCAAACAGCTGCCGACGGGTCCAGTGGCCCGGACCCGTGTGATCGAGAATGTAGGCGGCGTGTCTCAGGCAGATCGGCAGGTGTCCCGCGCTGCCTGAAAGGCTGACCAACTGCGAGGAGGTGCTCAGGCGCTGCGCGGTGGAGCGACCGGCTTTCCAACGCGCCTCGAGCGAGCCGATCAGTGCCTTCGTCATCTGATGCTGGCGATAGAAAGCCTCCCGCCGGTGAACCGACCGTATCCGGCCGACGAACATCAACGCCTCCTTCCGCCGCCTGACCCGCATGGCCTGGCTAGCCGCTTCGAGCAAGATCTTCTCCCGCCCACGGGCCCGCGGTGTCTCCAGCACCGCTCTGTAGTGCACCAGCGCACCAACAGAGTCCATCTGGCGCGCCTTCAGCCGCGCCAGCAAGAGGTGCGCGTCCGTTCCCCAGCGAGCGTCGGTCAGCAAGCGGGTCAGTCTGTGAGCGGCCTCTCGCGGCCGACCGGCCTCGGTCAGCAGACGAGCAGCCACCAGCTGGCCGGTCGGCTCAGCGGATCGACAATACCGCGCTAGCGCCTGCGGCAAACGCCCTCGGCGCCGATGAATTGCGACCAACTTGTCGAGAAAATAGGCGTGGGTCGGCACAACCCGCAACCGCTCCCGACAGATCTCCAGCGTCCTCTCCTCCTCGACGCTGAAGGGCGGTAACTGTTTTTCCTGTCCATCGGCCTGGACCGCTGCCAACGCGGCCACGAAGGCCACTACAACCCCAAATCTCCCCAGAACCGGCCCCCCGCCTGGAACCAGGAATTTCATACGCTACTCCTTCGACAAACTCACTTCCCCTCCTTTGGTATTAGCTAGACACACACTCCATTCTCCGTTCATCCGACTGCCACTCGCCATGCCGGAGCAAGCCCCCACGG
>CAZANL010000845.1:0-863 GCA_964486115.1 uncultured Planctomycetota bacterium | reverse complement strand
TGCCCATCGGAAGCCTCGCATTCGCTTGATCTCGCACTCGAGTTGGCCAGCTGGGAGACACGACGCCCAGGCTCCAGCCTGCTGAACGCTGGCCAGGTTGTCGGAGCCTGCCAACCCCGCATGAAGGACGGTGCGGGACAGACCTCGCACCCGATGGGCCGCACGGCTCCCGACCTGATGCCGGAACAGAAGAAGGCCAATCTGGCGTGGGCGCTGATCAAATGCGCTCCGGCCACGGGGCAGATTGTCCCGTTTTCGGGTCAGCCTGCCAACCCGCGCTCCGCCGATTCCACAAGGAGTCATCTGCCCCCTGTGAGTCAAGCAGTTCCTGTCCCGCGAGCGTGGCAACCCGGTGAGCTGCCGGCCCTCGATGCGGTAACTTCTCCGACGGGTAGTCCCTACGCACACGTACGCAGGGGCCAGCATCCGTCATCCCGCAGAGCACCAGCAGCACGGTGGGCCACGCCGCACTTCTTGTGGGCTCCATCATAAGAATCTACCACATAAAGCTGTGTGAGACAAAATGGAGGAACCGGTTAGAGGGCCGCGCACGTGGCACACGTGCTGCTGCTGCTCGGCATGGCGCAGCGTCGAGCCGGCCCGGTCTTCGAGCAGCTGACCTTGCCGGGCCGCTCGAGCAACATTGCATCGCCAAGCTCTCTGCATTGCACAGATAGCTGCGCCAGAGAGTGCCGCTCTCCTGGCGCCAGTATTCTGTTCACCTACCGGCCTGCCTGACTCCCAGGAGGCGATCCCCTGAGTCAAGCGGGACACGCAATCCGCGGTTCAACCACAAGTTCTGCCGCTCGGGTTATCGAGGCACCAGCGCTCGCTGCCCCAGCTTGAGCGAAAGCTTCTTGCGC
>CAZANL010000844.1:0-2275 GCA_964486115.1 uncultured Planctomycetota bacterium | reverse complement strand
TCTTCGAGTTCGCCGCGCACCAGGCGCCATCCTTTATATGCCAGTGCGGTATAGCGCTCGGCGTCGATGTAGAAGGTCGCGGGGCGCTTCACGTTGCCCGGTGTGCGGTCGTTGCCCGACCGCGTCGTGACCGTCAGTACGAATGCCGAGCGGCCCTGCACCACCTCGCGGCCGCTCACCTGGTAGTTCCAGACGACCGGGCCGGTCCAGTGGTCGCCGGGAGACGACGCCGACATGTTCCGGTAATAGGTGTAGACGCGCCAGCCTTCTCCGATTTTCCAGCGGGGAGTGAGCGGCGTCGCTGCGTTGTCTGAGCTGTTTTTGTTGTCTCCCGAGTCTTTCGACAGGCGGGCGTATGCGGCCAGCGCCTCGTCACCACTGATGCCACCGAGCATGACGGGGCGGCTCTGGAGGCTCTCGGGCGTGCCGTTCGAGGTTCCCTTGCGGTGAGCCTCGTGCTGGATGCGGCCGTGACGCGACGGGGCATGACGGTCCTCGGCGCTCGGGGTGGCCGCCTGTGCATGCCGCAGGGTTGTCCGTGCGGATTGCTTTGCGCCGTCGGCTGAGTCTTCCTCGGCGTGTGGGCGTGTGTCTTGTTTTCTGGGGTGTGCTCCCGGGCCCTTGAGCTCGGCGGCTTCTCTGGGATCGGAACGGAGCAGTATGATGAGCGCGGGCCCCAGCAGCAGGCCGGCGATGAATAGGTGTTTTTTGGTCAATCGCATGTCTTGGCTAACGCAACAAGCGTGCCGTTGAGCCTGGGGATTTATTCGAGAGCATGACGCGACGCGTCAAGGGTTGCCGCCAGGAGGCGTTTCAGGTGGCCTGCAGTGGAAATAGGGGATTATTTGGGGTGCTGTTTTGCAAGGTCTGGGGTGAGAGGATTTGTAACGCCATGTAGTTTTGAACCGCCATAAACCTTTGCGTGATTAGAACATATCACGAGGTGGGCTTTTTATCTGCTGAGAAGTTGGGGGTTGCCTGGTAGACTCTGACGCACGATTTCGGTGATGAACGAGAGGGACGGGGGAAACACCAGATGAAGATCGCAAGCGTCACGATTTTGTTTCTTTTGTGTCTGCCACAGGTTTGCGTGGCCGACGCCAAGCTGGAATGCAGCACCTGGACGGGCTCGAATGCAGGATGGCCACAGATCTTCGCCTGGGCCTTACAGAAGACCAAGGTCCTCGAGCTGGAAGCCGAATCCGACCCGGACCAGCTACCCACCGCGCGGCTGAAGGCCGAGCGCAAAAAGCTAGGACAGCTCTCCAGGCTGTTGGGTCGGGAATCGCGCCTCACGTTCTACGTCCAGAAGGAGCGCTGCCGACTGGATGCCTACAAGAAGGTGTTTCTCCACCGCCTCGAGCTGGGGGAGGGCAAATGCTGGCTCGCCAGCTGCGATCCTAAAAAGAAACGCGCGACCAAGATCGGTGCGAAGTATCTGGATCAAACCTGGAGCCGGTTCAAGAGCAAGGTCACGCTGGACTCGACCACGAATGACACGCCCAAGCGGGATTTCATGGGGATGGAGTGTCAGGAGTATCCGGCTTCCGGCGACCTGAAGGGCAAGCTCTGGGTCGGTGAGCCGGCCAACAAGTCGATGCCGGCGCTACGGGAGTTCATCGAGACGTCACGAGTCAAGTTCACCGGCTACGCCGGAAGCTTGCTGTACCATGCAGTTCACGAGACGAGCGGTATCCCGGTTCTGGCCCGGGTCTGGGGGCTGAAGGGGCCGAACATGACGACGGCAAATAGCTCCGGTCAAATGATGGTGGTGTCTTTTTGGTACTGCGAAGAGCCGGACGATTTCAAGGACGGTTTCTTTGATATCCCGAAGGAGTTCCAGGTCCGGAAGATCGGTATCAGATAGTTTTGGCTGAGGCTGGTATCGCGGCGAGACCGGGAACCTGGTTTGTGATCTCAGCGCTCGGCCAGGGCCAGCATTTCACCGTACCAGGCAACCTCGATCTTATCGATGCCGCAGATGATCAGGGGGATCTGCGCCGGCTCCAGCTGGCCGAACAACTCGATTCCGCCGGACAGCACGTCGCAGCCCAGCATGAAGCCCGTCTGTTCCGCCTTGCTGTAACGATCAGGTCGCGTGCGCATCACGTGCAGGCACTGTTCGAAGACGGTCAGGATCGTTCGGATCAGTGCGACGTCACCCAGCAAGCCGAACAGCCGTAGCAACTCCCGGCGAAACTTCAAGATCTCCCCCTGCGGCACTCCGGCGATCATCCGCGCGAACTGCCTGTCGTCGGTCATGTCCTCGGCGGTC
>CAZANL010000843.1:0-2278 GCA_964486115.1 uncultured Planctomycetota bacterium | reverse complement strand
CGTCGCGCATTTCGTTCATGGTCACTCCGGAGAAACGGATGAAGCCCCTCAACGCGCTAATGTTCGCAACCCTCTCAGTCGTACTCATCGCATGCGACCAGTCGCCGAAAGCCCCGCAAGAACCGCCGAACACGAAACCGCGGCGGAGAATGCCACTGAGCACGCCGATCTCGAGCACACAGTCGCGCAAAACGACGAAGCCGCCAGCGAAGAATCGGCTGAGTTCGCCGAGCTCCACGCGACCGTCGCGCAAGGAGACCCAGAGAGTCCCAAAAGCAGGGCAAGGCTCTCCAAGTGTGCCAAAAGGGCCGTCGAAACCGCCTCAGGGATCGCCACGCGAGACGTTCCAGGCAGCCAAAGAAGCCCTGAAAAAGAAGGACTACCGGGGCTTCGCCACCCAGCTGAGCCCCTTGGGGCGCGCCGGGCTGGCCGGCGCAAGCATCGCCATGGCCAGGGTCTCGACATTCAACCCCAGCACCTTCGAACCGGACCCGACCAGGACGAAAAAACTCGGGGACCTCCTGACCCGCCATGGCTTCAAGCTGAGTGCCCTAACGGCACTGCAACGGGGGGCACCTGAGCCGGAAAAGGTGCTGACCCTGTTCCAGACGGTCAAGGATGTTCCGGCACTCTTCGCCGAGGTGATGCGCCACAACGCCAGCCTTGGAGGAAACAAGAACCTCGCCGAACTCACCCAAGGTCTCCGGGCTCTAATGCTGCTCCCTTATGAGTTGGGGGAGCTACAGCAAGACGTCCAGATCGAAGGCCACAGCGCCACGGGCAAGCTCCTTATCATGGACGCTGGCGACGACAAGAAGAGCGCCGAGAAGGCCCGCATCACCTTCCGCAACGTGGACGGTCACTGGCGAATCCACCAGATTAAAAGCTTGTCGAGCATGCCCCAGCTCCCCAAGGAGCCAGTCAAGGAGTTTGTCGACAAGCCGGTCCCGTGGGTCCGGGAGGTGACCCGCGGCACGCTGCCTACCGGCTCGCTGCACGGAGAGCTGATGGGGCTCAGATTTGCGTTCGGCGCGGCCAAATACTCGCTCGTGCGCCGCTGGCTGACGATCACGCACGACTACAAGGTCAAGGGGGGCGACCACAACCTGAATCTCCAGTTGACCCTCCCCAAGAGGCCGAGCGAAGGGCAGATCCTCTCGGTCGACCGGCGGACGACCAAGGGGCGCCCCGACCTGGAGCTGTTATACCGCAAACAGGGGACCCTCAAGCTGCTGGGGCGCCAGCTGAAGCAATACGCGATGCGGCTCGAGTTCGGCAAGATCAAGGACGGGCGCATGCCGGTGAAGCTCCAGCTGTGCCTCGCGAACCGCGGCGAGGGGGCGATCGGCGGGAGCTTCGAGCTCCCCGTCAACTGGTTTCATCTCGGCGCCGACGGCAAGCCGATCGACCTGACGATCACCGACCCGCTGCTGCAGCGGCATCTGGCGGTCGAGCACCTGAAGCGCGAGCTATCCGGCAAGCGTCCGATCATCAGCCGCAGCGAGGGAGGGATCGAGGTCCCCTGGCTGAACTGGGCGACGATCGCCGTCCACTACCGGACCGCCGGCTCCGGCGAAACCTGGTGCAAGGTGCAGCTGATCAAGGAAGAGGACAAATGGAAGGCCGTGCGGACGCTGCGCAAGGACCAGGTCCCGGAAGCCCACCCGGTCCGGCCACCGTCGGGAGAGAATCTCGACGGCGAATCGATCTCCCTGGCCGCTGGTCGCTGGCTGGAGCAGAAGCTGAAACGGGCGCACCCAGGGAAAGGGATCCGCGTACAGTTCATCTACATCGATCTGGCCAAGAACAAGCGGGGCGGCTACGCGCGGGCGGTCTACCAGCTGGACGGCGGCAAGGGGACCGCCAACCGTCTCTTGGTGAAGAAAATCGACGGCACGTGGAAGATCGTCCGCCCGCTCGCCGACGACGAGGAGGTCGACCGGGAGACCGGAGCGATCCGCGAGAGGAAGTAGCTTCCCAGAACATCAACGCCCGCTGCCGGATCTTGACGTGGCGGACTCACCGATGGGATCGCAGCGATCGATGTGGGTACCGCGATGGCCCCTCGCTGGGGCCGACGCCTCGACGCGCCCAGTGGGCCCCCGGCCTGTCGTCCTTCTTCTGCCCGGCCACAGGCCTCAGAGCGAGCGCACCCGTCCTCCGTCCACCGGCAGGTTGATTCCGTTGATGTAGCCGGCCGCCGGGGAGGCCAGAAAGCCCACGGCCGACGCGATCTCGTCCGCGCTGGCGAAGCGGCCGACCGGCACGTTGCTCTTCA
>CAZANL010000842.1:698-2284 GCA_964486115.1 uncultured Planctomycetota bacterium | reverse complement strand
CGAATGGTTGGGATTTCGGTGGCTCACCAACCTACGACATCGACAGTGAATCCGTGTATGACGCGGACCAGTCGCCAGGATCCCTGATCTCCGCTGGCGATTTCTACACGATGAACATGTCCGACTACGAAGAAGGGTCCCAGACCCGCACGTTTGCTCAGCAGGGCTGGGAAGTCGCCACCATCATCGCCGAGGTGCTCGCCGCCAACTACCCGGGCGCGGATCGCGTAATCCTCGTTGGGCATAGCATGGGTGGGCTCGCCTCCCGCAACTACTTGCAGGGTCTTGCCGACCTCGACTTCGGAACCACATACCCGTACGCCGACAACGTGTCGAAGCTGATTATGGTCGATACTCCGAACCAGGGTGCACCGCTGGCGACGATCTGCATCGAAACACCTCTGTGCGTGGTAATGGGCATCAGCCACACGAGCGCAGCGGTGTTTTCGTTGGAACCCACGAGCGCGGAACTGGGGTTCCTGAACCCGCTGACGACGTATCCGCCTCCGACGGATGTGGAGTACGCCTCGATCGTCAACGATGGACTACCGCTCATCTTCTTTGGGACCGTTTCGGGGGACGGCATCGTCTCGGAATTCTCGCAGAACCTCGGCAACGTCGCTGGCGCGAGCGTGCTCATGCACGAGCGAATCGACGTCGAAGTCGAGCCGAGCATTGGTTGCGGAATCCCTCTTCCGCCCATCCGGGAAAGCCACACATGCGCTCCAGAGGATCCGATGGTGTGGAGCAAGATCATTCAGCAGATTCTCGGGCCGGCGGCCGCCCTGACACTCACGGCCGAGCTGGCCCCTGACCCGATCCTGCCCGGGGAAGAGCTCATGATGAAGCTCACGGTGACCAACCAGGGCACCACCCCCCTGACTGGCGTCACCGTCGATGCGCTGATTCCCGACTACCTGTCGACGTTCAGCGAGAGCGGCACGGGCCTCGATTGCCCCTCGTTCGTGTGCGGCAGCGGGGAAACCGGGGTCTGGACCGTCGGCACCCTGGCCGCCGGCGAGAGCCAGTCCCTTCTGTTCGGCACCAACGTCCTCACCGGCTCCACCAGCGCCCCTCCCGATGGAACCCTCCTCCGCCTCAGCGCCGTCGCTGTCGACGATGGCATCGAGAGTGCCGGGGCCGACGACACTGCCGTGGCTCACGCAACGCCGCAGCTCACGCTGGCGATTCAGGAGAACCAGGATCCGGTCGGACCGGGCGGCTCGCTGCGGTACACCCTCGTCGTGGCCAACCGCGGAGCGACGAGCTCCCCGGGCGTGGTGCTCCAGTCTCCTCTCCCCCCGCACACGACCTTCTCCTGGGCCAGCGACGGAGGCTCCCTTACGGCCAGCGGGGTCGAATGGGCCTTGGGCACGCTCGCCCCGGGCCAGGCGCTGCAGCGCCGGTTCGTCGTCGCCGTCGATTCCGGCGCAGCCGAAGGGACCCCGCTACGCGCGGAGGCATCGGTCGTCGACACCTCCGCTCCCGCCAATACGACGCGGGCGAGCACCACGACCATCGTCTCGAACGGCGCCCTGACACTCACGGCCGAGCTGGCCCCTGACCCGATCCTGCCCGGGGAAGAG
>CAZANL010000842.1:0-598 GCA_964486115.1 uncultured Planctomycetota bacterium | reverse complement strand
CCCTCCTCCGCCTCAGCGCCGTCGCTGTCGACGATGGCATCGAGAGTGCCGGGGCGCTCGGCGTCGCCAACGTGAGCAGCGTAGTCGGGTCCTCGCCTTCGACACTGATTCTCGTCTCTGGAGTCGCGCAAGGTGGATCCGTCGAGTTGCGAGTGAACGGTGTGCTGCTCGAACTGACGACGTCGTTGGGCACATCCGACGCAGAAGTGGCGCAGGCGATCTCCCAGCTCGTGGCGCAGGACCCCACGCTTCAGGCCGATGGCGTATCCGCAACCTCGATGGGTGCCACCGTGTCCATCATGGGCGGCGAAGCAACCGATCCACTGGTCAGCGATCCGGGCTTGCTGATTGAACTCGTTCCCGGGGGATCGCTCGAGGTCCCCGCAGCAGAAACTCTCGCCCGCGTCATGCTCGCGCTCGGGCTCCTGACTGCAGGCCTGCTCAACCGAAAGACGCGCTCGCATTCGCGGAAGCGACCCATTGGCCACGCTCCCGGACTGTGACAACTGTGACGCGCTGCAGGCCGCAATGCTGAAGCAGGTGGATGTATGTCGTCAAAGGTTCTGGGACCGCAGGGGCTGTTTTCTTAGAGAGGGTT
>CAZANL010000841.1:0-2288 GCA_964486115.1 uncultured Planctomycetota bacterium | reverse complement strand
CGCCTGGCATCCCACTCCAGCAACGATTGTCACGGCGGCTGAAATGTGCATCAGCACTTCTCGGGCTCGGGGACGAAACGATAGCCTACGCCCCGAACGGTCTGGAAGTGACGCGGCTCGCCAGGGTTTCTCTCGAACACGCGACGCAGCCGAACCAGGAAGTTGTCCACGGTCCGTGTGTTTGTCACGCGCGGCATCTCCCAGACCGCCTCGAGCAACTGCTCACGGGATACGACCTGGTTCTCTCGCGCGACGAAAAACTGCAACAACCGCAGCTCGAGAGTTGTCAGCCTGACCGACTGTCCTTGGGCCAGCACCTCTTGCGTAGAAAAGTCGACCTCGTTACCCGCAAACTGATAGTTGTCGATCGTCGGCAGTTCCGGCCGGTCCATCCGCTGGCTGTTCTCCCAGTATCGGCGACGCAAAATTGCAGAGATTCGCCCGATCAGTTCGGCCAGCTCGAAAGGCTTGGTCAGATAGTCGTCCGCTCCCACCTCCAAGCCCGTGACGATGTCCTCCGGAGTGCCCTTGGCGGTCAGCATCAGGATCGGCACGAGGTTGTCCGCCGAACGCAGCTCACTGGCGTAGTCAAAACCGCTGCCGTCGGGCAGCATCACGTCCAACACAATCAGGTCGTGATCTTCCGTCAGCGTACTTCGCGCAACTTGCAGCGATTCGGCCACATCTACCTGATACCCCTCCTCGCCCAGGTTGAAGGAAAGCGTGAAGGCCAGATGTTCCTCGTCCTCCACGAGCAGTATCCGATTCCGTTCGGTGGTGCTCATACAGGACTCGATTCCGGTTCGGACCCGGCTGGGAGTTCGACGCGAAACGTGCTACCCAGATTCTCTCCTTCGCTGCTGGCCGAGATCCGTCCACCCAGCCGCTTGACCAGGGAGGCCACGACGTAGAGCCCGAGCCCCGTGCCTGTCACACGACTCGGACCCGATCGCTGAATGCGATAGAACCGGGTGAAGATCCGCTTTAGTTTGTTGCCGGGCATACCGATCCCGGAGTCCTTGACCTCGATCAGCAACGTGTCGTCGCGGTCGATCAGTGTCAGCCTCACCCAGACATCGCCCGCCGAGTACTTGACCGCATTGTCGAGCAGATTGAGCAGGATGATCTCGAGCGCCATCGCGTCGGTAACCATCGGCTCTTCCGCCCGGGACATCTCGAGCACCAGCTCGAACCGATCTCCGGCCAGTTGATGGCGCTGCTGGATCTGGCGCATACAGCGCTCGGCCAGTTCCGGCAGCATGGTCGGGACATATTCCAGTTCGCGCTCTTTGTGTTCCAGCCGTCCGGCATCGAGCACGTGTTCGATGAAGGCTTGCAAACGGTCGACGTCATCCTTCATCATCCCGACCAGCTTGTCCCCCATCTCCGGCGTGAGCTCACGCGTGGCCATTGTGTCGAGGCACAAGCGCAGACTGGCCAGTGGCGATTTGAGTTCGTGCGTCACACTGTCGATGAACGTGTCCTGGCGCCGTACATACCTCACCTGCCTCACATTACGTACGAGGGAAACAACCAGCACCGTAATGATCATTACCAGAAAGACGTCGCCCAACGAGAGCAGGAACCAGTAGCCACTTCCCAACTCGGAGACACCAGTAGCCCGCGTCGACAGCGTGTAGTACTTGGTGAAGATGATGTTCCAACCGACCGTCACCCCGATCGTCATCACGATCGCCAATATTCCGGTCAAGGTGGGTGCCAGGAGTTTGTAACGGGGTGTCATCGGTTTCAGCGTACTAAACAAACACGGAATGCGGAAGCTGGCGGGCTTCTGATCTGCCGATGAAACCTCTGCACCTCAGCCCTCGGTTCGAGTCGTAGAGCAGCTGAGCCGTGGGAGGCTTGGGGGGATCCGTCGTGAACTGGGTCCGTTTAGCTGACCCAGCCCGCAACAACACAGGCCACACCCCGCGCCACAACGCGTGGCTAGACTCCCAGGTGAAAAGCCCAGAAAACTCCAGCCTTGCAGGTCGACCGCTCAGTCCGCACCTGCGGTCGAAACCACCTTGCATAGAGCGCCCGTTGGTCCTCTGCTAAGGGTCCGATGGATGATGCGCCTCGATGATCTCGCGAATCGCCTGCTCCGCAACAGGCCAGGTGCCCCGCATGTTCACCACCATCCGGCTGGCCTCCTCGCAATAGCGCACAATGAAGTCGCGCTCGAAAACATCGATCTCCGTCAGGTTGTCCCAGCGGTCCGACAGCTTGACCAGCCGCCCTTCCAGGCTGTAGCTGCCGCAACCCTCGATCATCTTCGACCGACGTTC
>CAZANL010000840.1:0-2289 GCA_964486115.1 uncultured Planctomycetota bacterium | reverse complement strand
CACTGGGGACTGATTGCCTACGGTTATCTGCCACTGGCCTTCTACTTCCTACCCCGTTCCAGCAAGCTGCTGGAGGAGGGCTCCCAGTCGCTCCTCTCGGTCGTCAGCGTGACGGCGAGCGCGGGGGCCTGGTTCGTCTCCCTGCTCGGCGTCTGCGCATACTTGACCTTCCGACTGGGACGTCGCCTCGACGACCCGCAGGAACGCAGGTTTCACCAGGCCGTCACCTGGGGTTTTTTGGCAATCACCGGGCTGCTGGTCGTTTCCACTCTGCTGCGCGTGCAGCAGGTGGTAGCCCCCACGTTGACTGGCACCCTGGACCTGCTGTCCAACCTGGCGACCGTGCTGCCCTGCTTGATCTACGCCTACTACATCTACAAGCTCAACTACATGGAGCTGGTGCTGGTCAACACGATGGTCTGGTCTGTGCTGGCCGTCGTGCTCGTGGCGATCTACGTCTTCGGCATCCGTCCATTGGGCAGCATGCTCGAGTGGCAGTTCAGCCACCTCAAGCTCAACTTCCGCATTCTGGAAGCCGTGCTGATCATCGCGCTCATCTCGTTGTTCCAGCCGATGAAAAATCACCTCCAGGGATTCCTAACCGGCATCGTGTTCCAGGAGAGAGGCTACTACAGGGATCTGTTCCGCAACCTCTCACGAAAAGTCGTCGCAGAGAGCTTCATCGACCCCTCCAGCCTCCTGGCGTACGTGGCACGCGCCATATCGAGAGAGATGCACGTGGTCCAGGTCGTGATCCTGTTCTTCACCGACACGGACGATCACCTCGAGATCACCTACACCAACGCCAGCGAGGAGCTGCAGCTCAAGCCGCTGGTCACCGCTCTGCGGATGCGCGGCGAGGCGGTCACCGCGCTCGATGTCGCCAGCAAGGAGTTCAGCAAGGAGATGCGGGCCCACCGATTCGAGACGCTGATTCCGATCTATCAAGAATGGGAGCTGATCGGTTTCTTTGCTCTGGGCAAGCGCGGACTGCGCCGAGGTCTGTTTCGTGCAGAAGAGCGGATGCTGACCCTGCTCGGCAACCAGGTTTCACTGGCGATCAGCAATACCACCGTCATCCGCCAGAAACTGGAGATGGGACGCAAGCTGTACGAGAACGAGAAGCTCTCCAGTCTGGGTCGGCTCTCGGCATCGATCGCCCACGAGGTAAAAAACCCGCTCTCGTCGATCAAATCGATCACCCAGGTCATGATGGAGGACCTGGACGACAGCCATCCCCATCAGCAGGATCTACAGATCATCAAGAGCGAGATCGACCGCCTGGCCAAGGTCGTCAATCAGCTGCTCCAGTTCTCTCGCTCCCGTCCGACCGGACCCAGCCCGTTCAACGCCTCGGAGACCCTGGGCAACGTACTGCTGATGCTGGGTCACGAAGCTCGCAAGCACCGGATCACGATCCACACAGAAGTGGCCCCAGATCTGGAGTTGATCGCCAACCGTGACTCCTTTACCGAGATATTCTTCAACATGATCGACAACGCGCTCCAGGCGCTGAGTAACGCGGACCTTACCGAAGAATCTCCGCGCGAAATTCACGTGCACCTGAGCCTGGTTCCCAAGCACACCGAACAGTCCATGTGCACCTACGTTATCGGTCAAGGCAGCCAGCAGCTGATACTGACGGTGCGGGACACGGGACCGGGCATACCCGAGCAGTTCCAGGACAAGATCTTCGAGCCGTTCTTCACCACCCGTGAAACCGGTACCGGACTGGGGCTGGCGATCATCAGCGAGAAGGTCAGCCAGCTGGGCGGAACCATCCAACTCGGCACACCCGACCAAGGAACCGAGTTCCAGGTCGTGCTCCCTGCGGATAAAGTGGTCGAGGAACCACCAATCTCGCTGCAACCGAGCAGCGCCGGAGTGATCCATGAGTGAGTTCCAGATCCTGATCGTCGATGACGAGATGCCGGCCCGGTTCGGCATGACCCGCGCTCTCTCGAAAGAGCAGGACTGGGTCCTGCATGAAGCCGAGAACGCGGCCGGCGCGCTCTCGGCGATCGCGAAACAGTCGATCGACTTGGTGCTGATGGACGTCAACATGCCCGGTATCAGCGGGATGGAGGCTCTCGAGAAAATCAACCGATTGAGCGACCCGCCACTGGTGATCATGGTCACCGCCTACGGCTCGGAAAAGCTGGCCGTCGAGGCCATCAAGCAGGGCGCATTCTATTACATTGCCAAGCCGTACGACGTGGACGAGCTGCGCCACATCGTGCACCAGGGTCTGGACCGCCTCCAGCTAGCCCGGGAGAACACCCGGTTGAT
>CAZANL010000839.1:1349-2289 GCA_964486115.1 uncultured Planctomycetota bacterium | reverse complement strand
AGTGGTTGGACAGGTTGAACCACTATATCTGGGAGGGCGGGCCTCGGCAACCCGAAAGCTGCTGCGGGTGCCCCAATTAGCTCGTTTTCGTGGTACTATACCGCGTACTCCAGGAGTTTGACCGATGAGCACAAGACGAGGTAAACGCCGTCCCAAGCGCGTGAAGCCTGGGGCTCGCGTCACCGAGGGGCCGATGGCCGACTATAGTGAACCCTCTCGGGGAAGCACCTCCCGGTCGCGACGTGAGCGTCGCGACGGCGGATCCGGTCCCCCTGTTCCGCTGATCGTCGGTGGCGTGGTCGTCGCGGTGTTGGTGTTGATTGGTGGCATCTTTGCGCTGGGGGGTGGCGGCGGCTCTGGCGGCGGAAGTTCCAGCGGCGCCAGGAAGGCTGCCAAGAGGTATCTCAGCGCGCTCAAGGCGGGTGACATCGGGACGCTGGTCAATCTGGAGCACCTCACGCCATCGGATGCCGAGAGCCTGTGCAGCGACTACCAGCGCAAGGTGCACAATGCCTCGGGAAAGCGGATCCCGATCAAGGCTCGTGGCGTTGGATTGCATCGGGCGTCGCTCTATGAGATGGGGGACCTGGACTTCGGCAAGTCGGACAAGGTCGAGCTGGCCCAAGCGATCATCGTCATCGCCTACAAGTTCTACTTCGACGAGGGTAAGCCACGGATTTCCTTCGAGATCGAGGGTGTCGACGTCGATGGTGATCGCGCGACAGTCCGGCTCGAGATGTCGGTCAGGATCGCGAAGAAGGACCCGCCGGAACTGGTCATGGTTTCCGAGATCGCCGACAGCCGACGTCTGTCGCTGGTGCGTATCAAGGGCAAGTGGAAAGTCAGCCGATAAGGCACCCCCTGGTGCGTCTGTTGGGCTATGCCCGACGTCATCGAGGGCGGGTCCGACTGGCGACGCTAAACACGATCCTCAACAAAC
>CAZANL010000839.1:0-1339 GCA_964486115.1 uncultured Planctomycetota bacterium | reverse complement strand
TCGATCTGGCCCCACCGGTGCTCATCGGCATTGCGGTGGATGTCGTCGTTCAGCGAGAGAGCTCGCTGATGGGCCGGTGGGGATTGTCGGACGTTCGATCTCAACTCTGGGCGCTGGCAGGTTTGACCCTGATCGTCTGGATTGCGGAGTCCATCTTCGAGTATCTCTATGCGGTCGGTTGGCGCAACCTGGCCCAGACGATCCAGCACGAGCTGAGGTTGGACGCCTATCGACACGTCCAGAGTCTGGAGCTGGCCTACTTCGAGGACCAGCAGACGGGTGGTCTGATGGCGATCCTCAACAACGACGTCAATCAGCTGGAGCGTTTTCTCGATGGGGGTGCGGCGGAGTTGCTCAAGGTCGGCACGACGGTGGTGGCGATCAGCGGTGTCTTCGTGTATCTCGCGCCCAGCGTGGCCTGGATGGCGCTGCTGCCGATGCCGTTCGTGCTGCTCGGCTCATTCTGGTTTCAGCATCGTATCGCGCCGCGCTATGCCGACGTTCGGGAAAGGGCCGGTATACTCAACAGTCAGCTGGCTAACAACCTCACCGGGGTCGCGACGATCAAGAGCTTTACCGCCGAGGCCTTCGAGGTTGGCCGAATCGAGCGGTATAGCGACGACTACCGGTCGAGTAATGCGGTGGCGATCAGGCTCAGCTCCGCTTTCAGTCCGCTGATCCGCATGGTGATCGTGTGTGGTTTCTGTGTCACGCTGGTCTACGGGGGGATGCTCGCGCTCACAGGCCAGCTGGCGGTAGGCGCCTACAGCGTGATGATCTTCCTGACCCAGCGGCTGCTCTGGCCGCTGACTCGATTGGGGCAGACCTTCGACCTCTACCAGCGGGCAATGGCCTCGACCCAGCGGGTGCTGGATCTGCTCGACACTCCTGTGTCGATCAGCGGCGGAGATAGAGACCTGCCGCTCGATGAGGTTCGCGGCGCACTGGCGTTCGAGCGAATGCGCTTTGCCTACCGCGGGCGGGAGGAGGTCTTCCGCGACCTGAACATCGAGATCCCGGCTGGTCAGACGACGGCGATCGTGGGTTCGACAGGTTCAGGGAAGAGCACTCTGGTCAAGCTGTTGCTACGGTTCTACGAGGTCAGCGGTGGCCGGATCACGCTCGATGGGCACGATATCCGAGAGCTGGACCTGCTCGCACTGCGCCGGGCCATCGGGTTGGTCAGCCAGGAGATCTTTTTGTTCCACGGGACGGTATGGGACAACATCGCCTACGCAAATCCCGCGGCGTCCTACGACAGCGTGGTCGAGGCTGCACGAATCGCGGGCGCCGACGGTTTCATCGAGCTCCTGCCACAGGGGTACGATACGCTCATCGG
>CAZANL010000838.1:1342-2291 GCA_964486115.1 uncultured Planctomycetota bacterium | reverse complement strand
ACCGCTGAGATCACCGATCGGTGCAGCACCTGAATCCCACATCCACAGCGCCATCCGTGGGATTGACCCTCTTGCGTGTCGCGACCCGGCATTGGTTCCTATCGCTGAGGTAGGACCCGCCCTTGGCCACACGGTTCGGCACCGGAGCCTGCGGGTTGAACAGGGTGGTGGTCCACTCACACACGTTGCCGCACATGTCGAACAGACCGTAGGGTGAACGCCCCAGGGGGTAGCTGCCGACCGAGACAGGCCCCCCTTTTCTCGCCTCGGCGGTGTTGGCCGCCTTGCCCCAGAAGTGCTTTCCATAGGGATAACGGCGATAAAGCGAGCCACGGGCGGCCTTTTCCCATTCCAGCTCGGTGGGCAGACGCTTGCCGACCCAGCGGGAGTAGGACTGCGCGTCGGCCAGTGAAACACGCGACACGGGGTGGTCCAGTCGCTCGTCCGGCAGGTTCCGCGTCAGATAGTCCGGCGGGCGGCGCTTCGTGGCCCGGACAAAGCGCAGGTACTGCCGATTGGTCACCTCGTACCGGTCGATCCAGAACGCGGCGGTCTTACGCGTGGCGTAGCGTCGCTCTCCAGGGCCCGGTTTCTCCGCCCCGAACTTGAAGCGACCTGCGGGCACGAGAACCATATCGAAATGCACATCGTAACCCAGTCGAGCCAGGGACGGATTCATGTCGCTCAGTCGGCTCCGGTAGTGCTGGGTCCGTATTCGATCCACTCCTTGATCGAGCAGAACGAGACGGCGACGAACCTCCGTTAGTTGCCCCGCGTCGGAACCGCGAGCCAGGTGACGCTCAGCCCGCTTCAACACCACCCAGTCTCCAGGCCAGGCCTTGCGGACCAGGTCGTACAGCACACGACCCAGGGTCGCCCGCTTCTGTTGAATGTGGGCATCAGCGCGGGTCAGCAGCGCCAGGGCACGATCCCTGTTGGTGGCATAGTC
>CAZANL010000838.1:0-1332 GCA_964486115.1 uncultured Planctomycetota bacterium | reverse complement strand
CAGCAGGCACGACCGACCGACTATACAGGAACACCTGCAGACGCTCTGCTGGCTTGCGTAACGTCAGCTTCCGATACACGCTCAGGTGACCTTCCCGCCGGATGGTGAGGTGGGGCGAGGCAGCCCCGTAAAACTCGAGGGTCAGTGGCGTGCGGCCGACTGTCTGCTCTCCCAGCAGCACCGCAGCACCCACCGGCTTGGTCACGATCTCCAGCCGGTGCGCGACTCTCGGGTTCTCCACCTCGCGCAGCTTCCAGCCGTGGGACAGCGCCAGGCGAAACACCCGGCCCAGGCGACTGCTCGACGAGTCGTCCGCCGCCCACTCGTCTTTCGAGATGTCCAGCTCCGGACTCTGCCGTCGCGCAGCCAGCAGCTCATCGCGGGTGGCTAGACGCCCCCCCCGCCATCGGGCAAATTTCGCTGCTGATTCGAGAGTCACGCCGTCCACCGCCTCTTCAGCCTGCCGCGCCAGCAGCCCCCAGCTCGGCCAAGATCCTGGCAGACTCACGCCGGAAGCACGCGCGTGGACCAGATATTCCAGCTTGGTGACGAGGCGGCGACTCAGGTAGAGGATCGGCTCGACACCCACCAAAGCAAATCCGGGGGGCGCCTCGGCCGCTAGACGCCGCCGGAGCAGCTCCTTGACGAAGCGTCTCTGCTCCGCCTCCAAGCCGATCTTGCGCCGGGCGTCGACCGCGGCGGATATCGCCTGGGACAATGCCTCACGGGCACGCTTCGGCTGACTCTCCTTCAGCCGATGGTAGAGCGCCTCCTGGGATCGCGAACGGGTCGCTGATTGTCTGGCTCGCTCTATCTCGGCCTGCCGTTTCCTTGCGAGATCCTGCTCGGCAGGATTCTGCCCCGTGGGATCCTGCTCGGCGGGATTTTGCCCCGCGGGATCCTGCTTGGCGGTTGATCTTTCACCTGACGGACCAGGCTCAAGGAGCTGTCTGGCGGCCCTCTCGGCCCCGCGGGCCCAGCGCGCGAGAACCCGTGCGCGCTCCTGCGCCCCCGTCGCCTCGGCAGCTCTGACATAGCAGAAAAGCACCTCACCCGGGCTTCCCTGCTGAGGGAGCAGCACGTAACTGTGTCGAGACCGGTCGCGCCCGAACAGCTCCAGTCGCTGCTCCCCTTCGAGCGGTTTGCCGAAGAAGTAGCCAGCAAGCCGCCCGACGTGGACCGATCGGACCCCTCCCCGCATCTGAGGGAACCCGCTCAGCTTGAAATTCAACTCCTCGCGATACCGGGCGAGACGCTCCGCCGTCCAGAAAAACGAGAAGTCAGCGGGTTGCAGCTGGAAACAGCGGTGCAGAAGCTGCACATCGTCGTCGT
>CAZANL010000837.1:0-2291 GCA_964486115.1 uncultured Planctomycetota bacterium | reverse complement strand
GCAACAGTCCACTGGAAGTGCCCGAAGACGGTTCGATAGATGGTGGCGAGAAGGTCTATGCTGCGGTCAAGCTGGATCGAGCCGACGAGGAGCAGCCAGCGCAGCAGCCAGATGATGGCAGCCCTGGCACCCACTGCCGAGACTGCGGCACGCAGCTTCCCCTGCTCGCAATCCGTTGCCCGAGCTGTGGAACTGATGTGATCCGAAAACCTCCGGGCACCATGCGGGCGACTCGCCGGCGGAGCCGCGAGACCCGAGGGAAGAGCAGGAAGACCAAAATGTTGGCGTTCGACGATATTGACACGCAGGCCCGTCTGCCGATCTGGTTCTTCGCTTCGTTCTGTCTTGATGCCACGCTGTTCGTGCTGGCCTGGAAGATCATGCAGATGCCCTGGTACTACGGGCTGCTTATCGGGGAGCTGGCTGGCTGGACTGTTCGCGTGCTGGGCTTCAAGCTGAACCTCTAGCTGCATCGCTCTGGGGGCTCGTTCGGTTCCCGAGCCGCTGGTGGTTTCGGTTCGCATACCTGCCGGCTGGCTCACATGATCACCGGCAAGACGATGGCATACTCGACAGACACCGCGCTGGTGTGCCGCGACAGGACCAGTAGAGGGCCCGTGTGGTCCAGCACCTCGAGGCCCTCGACAATCAATGTCAGCTGATAGAGGTGCCTCAGAGCGCCGAAAAGGGCCGTGGCCCAGCAACGCTGGAGGGCGGTGTGGTGGCTGATGTAACTGTCGGAGGCCATGACGGGCTGGGTTAGCCAGAGGAGGCCCGCAGCCGTCAGGCCAAGGATCTCACCGGCAGAAAGACCAGGCAGGCCAGCTGGGCGAGGGCTCTCGCCAGTCTGGCGTCGAATACCAGGTAGAAGGCGATGACCAGGGGCAGACTGGCGAGGCTGAATAGTGCTGTGAGCCTGGCGAGGCCGATCACGGAAAATGAGAGGGTCCGCCGCGTCCAGCGGCTAGCCCAGCTCTCGTCCAGTTGCATCGCGCTCAGCGAACGTTCTCCGGCCGGTCATTCGAGCGCTGCAGGTAGAACTTTCGAACTGGGTGTGCCGACTGCGGAGAGGTGTTGTTTTGGGGCTCTAACCGGGAGTGTTGTTTCTCAGGGCGTTCATCATCTCGGCCACGCGATCCAGTTCGGCAATCAAGTCCTCGGCGAGCGAGGCCACACCCTCTGTTTCGCCCATCTCCCCCAGGGTCTGGAGAGCCTGAGCGATGCCCGCCATGCGCGAAGCGCCGGCGTTTGCGCTGGCTCCTAGCAGGCTGTGGGCCAGGCGACTGACTTCCGCCATGTCACCGGTCTCGCCCGCCTGGCGTAGCCGCTCTGTCTGCTCCGCCGACTCGGTGAGGAAGGTCTCGAACAGATCGTCGAGTAGGCTGCCATCATCATCCTTGGCGATCTCCAACAGCTGCTCGATCATTTCCTGCTCTAGCGGTGGCGGCAACTGCTCGATCCGCTGCTCTCCTGAGTCGTCGAATGGGTCCTGGGGTGGGGTGACCGTCTGCGGTCGCTGTTCGTCCGGTCTGGTGACCCAGCGGTCGATCATCGTGCGAAAGGAATCGATTCTGACCGGCTTTGTCAGGTAGTCGTCCATCCCCGCATTCAGACAGGTCTGTCGCTCCTCCGACAGCGCATTGGCCGTCAGGGCGACGACGGGAGTGTGCCGGTCGTCGCCCGACTCGAACTCGCGGATCGCCCGCACTGCTTGGTAGCCGTCCATCTCCGGCATTTCGCAGTCCATGAAGACCAGATCGAAGGTGGCGGACTGTAGCATCTCGACGGCGATCTTGCCGTTGTCGGCAAGCTCTACCTCGCAGCCAAGCTTCTCGAGGGTCCTCAGCGCGACCTTCTGGTTGACGAGGTCGTCCTCCGCGATCAAGATACGTAGGCCCCGGCTCTGGTCGGCCGCTCGCCCTTGCGCCTCGGCGGCGGTACGCTCGCTCTCAGCAACCTCCAACGCTCTGGATTCGGCAAGAGTGTGCCGGGTGATCAGGCCCATCTGTTCACCCGAACTCCAGGCAGCTGCCAGCGCATCAGTCAGCTGGGCTTGGCGAACGGGCTTGACCAGGTAGGCCGCGAATCCTGCCTGGGACATGCGTTTGGCATCCCCTTGCCGACCGGTCGTAGCCAGAAGTATGAGAATCGTCGAAGCCAGCGCCGGATCGGACTTGATCTTGCGGGCCAGCTCCTCCCCGTCCATGCCAGACATCGTCAGGTCGATGATACCCATCTCGAAAGGTTGCCCGGCGTTGTGGGCCACCGCCATTCCGGCCAGGGCCTCCTCG
>CAZANL010000836.1:0-2292 GCA_964486115.1 uncultured Planctomycetota bacterium | reverse complement strand
CTGGGCCAGCTTGGCCAGCAGGCCACCGCCGGGGCACTGTGTACATGCGGAATCACAGCCGGTGTACATCACCGCCCCTTCGACCTGTTGCATCTGTCGGCGGGAGAGGTTTCGCAGGGTCTGCGAGTGGAGTGTCAGCTTACGGTTTCGAGTGATCATCTTGCGGGCCTCATCATTAATGAATATGCTTTTATCCAAATCGCTTCGTCACGGATCACCGTGCCGGCACCCGAAGAAGTGCAACTCCCGTGCCGGCGCAAGGAAACGACGCAAGCCCTGTTTCTAAATGGTCTTCTGCTCTGCAAGCCAGGCCTGCGGGGTGTGAACTCTCCTTACATTGCCTAGTTTCTTTACTCCCCCGCAGCAGGGGCTAAGCCGCCGGAATGGGACTGGCAAGATCCCTGCTATCGAGCGCCGGACCGGCGAGGCACCAGAGCCACTCCCCGTGTCCCGGCGGGGCATTCTGCTATAGTGCGCCAATGAACCGGTTCGGCCGGCCGCTCGGAGAACGAGATGCCAACGCTGCCGCCCCCCAGGCAGGGGCCGGGAACCCCGCCCTGAGCCAGCGCTCACCGGCCGCGCAGGTCCGATGAGCGAGCGTGCGCAACGTGGGGTGCTGGCCGGGTTCGTGCTGCTCTTGCTGGCTTGGTTGTCGCCGGTGTTCCTCTCCGAGTTCGAACCGACCGGAGGCGACTGCACGATTCACCTGTCCGAGTCGAGTGACCTCCTGCGAAGTCTCGGGCAGCGAGATCTGAACCTCTGGAGCCCCAGCGCCAACATGGGCTTCGCCAGCGGCTATTACTACCCCGTACTGCCTCAGCTGGTCCCGTCATCGCTGGCCCTGCTGACCGGCGGGGCGCTCTCGCTGTTGACCGCGTTCAAGATCGCTCTCGTGCTGCCACTGATCCTCCTCCCAGTCAGCTGCTGGTTCGGCCTGCGGGCCATGGGGATGAGCTCCGGCGAGGCGCTGGGCGGGGCGGTGGCGCTGAGCTGCGTCTGCTCGGTCAATCGCTGGGCTCTCGGTGTGGAAGGCCTGTTCGGCTCCGGGCTGTACCCTCAGGCCTGGGCGATGCTGTTCTACCCGCTGGCGCTGGGCTGGGCGGCTCGCTACCTGACCCGGGGCGACGGTCTGGCCCGCG
This sequence comes from uncultured Planctomycetota bacterium, assembly GCA_964486115.1. GTDB lineage: Bacteria > Planctomycetota > JACQVV01 > JACQVV01 > CAZANL01 > CAZANL01. The sequence continues at coordinate 1,153 of CAZANL010000836.1, read as the reverse complement.
CGGTGTTCTACGCAACGCTGACCGGGCTGTGCCATCCCTTCCTCGGATTCGCCCTGGCCCTGCCCCTGAGCTGTCTCGGTTGGTGGCGCGGCGGCGTCCGGGCCGGTATCTCGCGTGCGCTCTTGCTGCTGGGGCTGGTGCTTGCCGCCTCCGCTTTCTTGTGGCTGCCGATCCTGATCCACTATGACGGATTCGGCGGCTTTCCTTTTCGCAAAGATGAAGAACTCGGGCTGTCGCCCCGCGAGCTGGTGCTCTGGCTGGTCGGCGGGCTGCTGCTGGATGCCGGACGCCCGCCGGTGCTGAGCCTGTTCGCGTTGACCGGACTGCTGCTGCACCTGCGTCGCGCACGCGATGGGGGCCCCGGGGTCTGGTTTGCGCTGCAGGCGACGCTGCTCTTCTTCCTGGTGGGAGGGGGGCTGGTGCTGGGCCAGGTGCACGACAACCTGCTGCCGTTCGTGCGCTTTATTGCACTGCTGCAGTTCGCGCTGGCGGTCCTCGCCGGTGCGACCTTCGTACGCCTGGCCACGGCGACCCCGAACCGTGTGGTCCGGCTGCTGCTGGCCGGCTGCGTCCTGCTGCTGCTGATCGGCAGCCACCGACAGATGGGGCAGCGAATCCGCACGGTGGATCACAAGCCGGGGATGTATCGTGCCGAGCTGCAGCAGGTGATCGAGTTCCTGCGAACGGCAGCGCCGGGACGGGTGATCTCGCCCAAGCGGCAGCACGCCTGGTGCACCACCGTGGCGGCTCACACACCGCTCCCCGCGGCAATCGCCTACGGCGGGGCGGGGCTGCAGTCGAGCCCCAACTACCGCTACCTCTACACCAGCCATCCGCGGATGTCCGATCGGGCCGCGCTGTTCAACATCCGCTATCTGGTCACACCTCGCTCCCGAGCCCAGCAATTTCCCGGGCAGGAAGTGTTCTCGACCGAGCACATCGTCGTGCTGGAGTGGCCTGCCCGGGGGTACTTCGACGCGGTGGCCCTGAGCGGGACGCTGCCGCGCGAGCGGACACTGCGCGTCGCGGCGATCGAGCGCTGGCTGGAGCGGAAAGACCCGGCCCACCCGGTGCTCGGACCGCGGGCCCCCATCAGCCGCCAGGCCGCCGGCCGGGTGGTCGAGGAGTCGGTCGGCCCCTCCGAGTACCGCGC
>CAZANL010000835.1:0-2297 GCA_964486115.1 uncultured Planctomycetota bacterium | reverse complement strand
CGCGTACGCACCGTGGGTGAGTCGAGCGAGGTGGGCCAGATCAGGCAGCTGGTGATCAACAGTGACATCGAGGGCAATGTCGTGCGGCTGCGCGATGTCGCGCAGATCCGTGAGACCTTCGAGGACAAGGTGATTCGTGGGCGCTTCAACGGCAAGCCTGCGGTGATGATCACGATCTTCAAGACGGCCGATCAGGACGCGCTGGAGATCTCCTCCCGGGTCAAGGCGTATGTCGACAAGCGTCCCAGCCGGCTGGACGGGGCCGTATCTGTGCAGACCAGCACCGACCTGAGCCGCTTCATCAGGCAGCGGCTCGAGTTGATGATGCGCACGGGGGGCAGCGGATTGATCCTGGTGCTGATCACGATGGCGCTGTTCCTCGAGCTGCGTGTTGCATTCTGGGTTGCCATCGGCATCCCGATCTCCTTCCTGGGCACGTTTATCTTGATGGGTTGGCTCGGCGCCACGATCAATCTGATCACGCTGTTCGGTCTGATCGTCGTCCTGGGCATCATCGTCGACGACGCAATAGTCATCGGCGAGAATGTCTTCACGCGTCTTCGGGCTGGAGAGTCTCCGGCTCGGGCTGCGGTGGAGGGAGCCGTCGAGGTGGGCATCCCTGTCGTCGCGGCGGTCACCACCACCATCGTCGCGTTTCTGCCGTTAGCATTCATCAGCGGAACGCTCGGGACGTTCCTCAGACTGATGCCGATCGTCGTGATCGCTGCCTTGTCGGTCTCGCTGGTCGAGGCGTTGATCATTCTGCCGGCGCACCTGGCTCATGTCCGCCGAAAGGGGCTCCTCGACCGCTTCCCGCGCCTCGCACGTGTTCGAGACGCCGCTGGGGAGTTCAAGCTGAGTTTGTTCGAGAAGCATCTCAGCCGGCTGATGGAGTCCAGTCTGCGAGTCTGTCTGCGTTGGCGTTATGTCTGCCTGTGTGGCGCATTCGGGCTGGCGATGGTCGCCGCGGGGCTGATCGTGGGCGGGACCGTCCCATTTCAGCTGATCCAGCGGATGGACGCCGAGACGCTGACGATGGACCTTGAGATGGCTGCCGGGACGCCCGAGCGCCGTACGATCGAGGTGATCAAGCAGCTCGAGAAGCTGGCTCTGAAGTATCCGGAGGTCGAGAGCGTTTTCAGCGTTGTCGGCACGGCGTTTGGTGACGAGGGAGTGATCAATCCAGCCGATCCGGCCACGGTGGGGCAGCTCACGCTGGAGCTGTTGCCGGCGGACGATCGGCAGAAGCGCAAGATGAATCGCTCGGAGTTTCTGGTCAACGAGTTACGGCGTGCAACCCGCACGCTAACGGGCGTGAGCCGGCTGAAGATCAAGGAGCGGGCTGGAGGCCCCGGCGGTCCAGGACTGGAGCTGCGACTGCGTGGGTCGGATCTGGCGATGCTCGATAGGGCGGTCGATCACGTGCGCATGAAGATGGGGGCCTACCAGGGGGTGGCCGAGGTCAGTGATAATCTCAAGCGGGGCAAGCTGGAGACCCGTTTCACGCTGCGCGAGAGCGCTCGCGCGCTGGGGTTGACCACCCGGGATCTGGCGCTGCAGTTGCGACATGCGTTATTTGGTTACGAGGCCCAGGAGTTGCAGGTAGGCAACGATCAGGTCAAGGTGCGCGTGTTACTGCCCGAGAGTTCGCGTGAGGAGCTGGCCGATCTCGAGCTGTTGCGCGTCGCCACATTGACGGGTGGGCGTCCGCCACTCAGCGAGGTGGCCTCGTTGCGGGTGGAGCGGGGGTATGCGGCTCTCGAGCGGGTGGATGGCCAGCGCGCGGTCACGATCGAGGCGGAGGTTGACGAGGTCCGCGCCAACCTGCGCGAGGTCAGCGACAACCTCTCCCGGGAGCTGGCCGATATCGGCCAGCGCTTCCCGGGCGTCACGGTCAGTTTCGAGGGGCGGCGCCGGGAGAGCCAGGAGTCGGTTGGCTCGCTGGCGATCGGCTTTCCGGTCGCGCTGTTCTTGATCTATGCCATCATCGCGGTGTTGTTTCGCTCCTACGTCCAGCCGCTGATCGTGATGGCCGCCATTCCCTTCGCCATCGTGGGTGCCGTGTTCGGGCACCTGATCATGGGCTATCCGTTCACCCTGCTCTCGATGATCGGCTGCGTCGCGCTCTCGGGCATCGTCGTCAACGACAGCATCATCTTGGTCGACTTCATCAACCGTCGCCGTGCCCAGGGGGGCGGGTTGCTGGAGGCGGTCGTCCTGGGGGCCCGGTCCAGGCTCCGAGCGATCCTGCTCACCTCCATCACGACGATTGCGGGGCTCACCCCGTTGATGACCGA
>CAZANL010000834.1:799-2299 GCA_964486115.1 uncultured Planctomycetota bacterium | reverse complement strand
GCATCGAAACAGTAGGCGTAGCTGCCGATGTCCCCCGTAGTCGTGGTCAACGACGCGTACAGACGCCGTCCGCGCAGTCCGAGCAGCGAGCTGACCAAGCCTCCAGAAAGTTGTGGGTCCTGCTCCGACGATGTGGGACGCCGCCAGCGTTCGACCAGCGTGTCCTTGTCCTGGCAGACCAGTGAGCTGGTCGGGATCTCCTCGGTTCCTGTCGGAAAGGTCGTATACAGGCCAGCCTCTCCAATCGCGCCATAGAACCCTTCGGCCAGAACGTGCCGGGCCTTGCTTGACCAACGTCTTGTCCGCAAGCTCGTGAACCTGCCGGAAAGACAAATCAGCTTGGAGGTCTGCAACTCCAGGCACATCACCTGGGCGTAACCTTTGATATAGAGCCGTCCCTTGGGCCCCAGCATCGGGAAGTAGTCCGATGGATAGCGGCTCGAGTAGCCGCTGCGCGCATCGTCCGGGAAGTACTCCCTGTAGCGTACGCTTCCGATCAACCGCCCGGCGTCCGGAAAGTGGATCCCGGCGGGTCTCACCCATCGCCTACCACCGCCAGCGCGCTCTCGAGCCAGTGCGCACATCCGTTTCAGATGCCCAGGAAGCGATATCTCGGCACCAGCAATTGGCACCTTCCTAGACACCTCGCCACAGGAGCGCAGCAGTTCCTCTACTGCCTGGACCTCGCCGAGCAGGCCGTGGGCCAGAGCCAGGCGGGCGATCACGGCCTTCCGCGGATGTTCCTTCGTGCCCTGCGGAAAACTACGCAGCAGCCGCCGCCAGCGCTCGACCGCCTCGGATGCGTCTCCGCGTTCGAGGGCCCACTCAGCAAGGCGATCCAGCGCGATTGCTGTCTGAGGCAGCCCCAGGTAACGGTCCGCCAGAGTAACCAGTGGCTCTTTTTGCCTGTCGGTAGCCGACGCAAGGAGCCGGTCAGACAGCGGCCCGTAGAGCTGTTGGTAGATCCGACGCCCCTCGTCCGGTAAATCGACCAGCAGCCAACCGACATAGGTCGCGACGGACAGGTAACGGGTTACTCCCCGACCCTCGCCGAAATTCGGCGTTACCACCCGTTGCCGGTGAAGCCCTTGAATCAGGCCTTTCACTCCATTCGTCGCATAGTCTCTCCGATAACGCTCGGAGATGCCAGCTAGCGATGGCATGATCCCGTATTCCTCGCGCAGCACGGTCAGCACCAGGCTGGCCTCGGCCGACTGCCGCAGCAGATCGTCGGTCAAGTTTGGCACCGACTTCAGACGCGGGCGCAGGGAGGCCATCGTGGCGGCCAAACGCTCCTTACCCACCTTCTTCCAGACCAGGAACTGCTGATGGTCTTTGTAAGAGAGCGTCTTGACGTCCAATCCAGACCCAGCAAGATCCTTGAACAGACGGTCGTAGGCCATTACTTGGCGCACCAGATTTCGGGGCGGGGCAGCAATCAACTTGTTGCCGAAGGCCTCAGCCGTCTTCAAGTAGAGATCGAGAGCCTCTCGCCACTTC
>CAZANL010000834.1:0-789 GCA_964486115.1 uncultured Planctomycetota bacterium | reverse complement strand
TGGCACGCAGTGTCTGCTCACGGCGACCATTGGTGTCGTCCGCATCCAGGTAGATCTGGCTGCTCTCCGCCCATGCTGACACCGACAGCGCCATCAGCAGAGGCAAAAGCAGGCATCGAAGGTAGGTCAGATCCACCGGACGAGGTCCTTAAAAGAAATCCCCACCTCTGGGCGGGGTTAGGTGACTTCTATTCGCGGTACAACTAGTAGTACAACAGTTAGTACGAACCGACCGCTCTCTCGTTGTCTCTCATTCGGAAAATGGTCGTGGAAGCTATCACACTCGTCGCCGGGTGTCAAACCGGCTCATCGCCGCTTCTTACTGTGCAGCAACGCCTTGAGGAAAGGATCAGCCCCTCTTGGCAGGTCTCGACCCAGCGAGGCAGCCATCTGCTCTGGCCCCGCCTCGAGCCAGCGGTAGCGTTCGACATAGTGGCGCAAGGCGCGCAGGTACCTCTTGCCTCCAACCTTGCGGGCCAGTTGAAGATGCCAGGTGGCCCCGTCGACGTAGACCGTCCGGATGTACCCCTCCAACGACCGGAATGCGTTGATCGGCGAGAGCAACGGATAGCGCCCGGAACGCAGCAGCAACTGCTTGTTCAACACCTGTTCCAGGGAGGACTTACCACGTGCCTCGCGCAAGAATACCCACTCGGAAAAGGCCGCTAGCCCTTCATCCAGAAAGGGCCAGCTCGGCTGATCGTTTCCCACGATCAGGTACCACCACTGGTGCGCCACTTCGTGCACCGTGATCATCTTGTAGCTTTTGGGTATCGGGTAGTCCCCGAT
>CAZANL010000833.1:0-2320 GCA_964486115.1 uncultured Planctomycetota bacterium | reverse complement strand
CAGTGAACCGCCATCAGGCATGTGGTCGAGCGGGGGCTAGCCGCTCTTCTCCCCGCCGCACACGGGAATCGCCTGGAGCATCTTGATGTAGGCCTCGGGCAGTCCATGCCCCCGGGCGGCTTCAACCAGCAAGGCGCGATAGAGTGGGGTCGGCCGGATCAGCCCGTCGCAGGTCCAGGCCTCCGTCACCCGATAGACCCAGCTGTCGACCGGGGCGCCGGATTCCAGTCGTTCCAGGGTCATGGGGGCGGTGCCCCGACTGTATCGTGTCGGGTGGCCCTCCTTGGCATCCAGCAAGCGCAGGGTGGCCGCGTCGATCTCAAACACCATTCCGACGACGTGGCTGTGGGCACTTGGGCCCAGGTTGGCGGCACCCCCGCCCCGGGAAGCCGAGTGGTAGTTCCAGACCAGCTGATAGCCCTTCAGCACAGCTGGATAGGTGCGTAGCAGCTTCGGTGGGTCGAATCCGTTTTCTGCTGCCCATCGCCGAAGGTCCGCCAGGTGCATGTTGGATCCGTAGGCGAAGACTCGGTCTGTTTCAGTTGATGGGGTGGTTTCCAAAGCTCTTCTGTGACGTGGCGTGGTGCTGCACTGGCCGCATCGGGTCCCGCTCGGGATTCGTTGATGTTGTTATCACGCATTATACGCGACCGACCCCGGATGCTCGATGACCAGCCGCAGTCGGCTAGGGGCGAACCGGTGGGGATCAATCCGCGGCGCACCAGGCTGGACCGGAGTGAGCCGATTTCCCGGCTGTTGGACGGCGCTGACGCCACCAAAAATATAGCTGGTGGATCGGTGCCGTCGCGTGATCTCACGTTTGGCAATGGGCTGGCCAGCTGGGGGGACATATGGCCTGAGAGATGATCCCCATGTCGGTTGGGAGGCGGCGGCCTACGATCCCCAGGTGGGGCAGGTAGACGTTCGATGATGGTCACATGGGATGTCGGTAAAGCGCTGGTCGACAATTCGGTGTGACGGGCTCGACCGGCAAGGGCTTTGAGCCCGGGAGCCAGTCAGGTAGGATTGACCCACGTGGGCCGATTCGACCGAGTCTGTCATGGTTCGCTGTCCGTCACCCATCGGAGAACGATGCCTGATGAGGTCCAGCGTGTGGTGACCGGGTGTATTCCTGACCGCAAGTCCGCCGGCAACGATTCGCTAGCAGGGGGGACTCCATTGGGCGTGCAGAGTTGACGCAGAGCCGCGCCGAGCCACCCGCAGAGTCTGCTCCATTTGGCCGTGTCGCGGTCTGGCTCGGGTACATCACTCGGGAACAGCTGGATCAGGCGCTGTGCCTGCAGCAGCAGGGCGAGAATGACCGTCCCGCGCTGATGAGCCAGATCTTGCTGCGCCAGCGGTGGATCGATGCCCAACAAATAGTATCGATCATGCGAGTCTGTGCCTCCCATCGGTTGGCCTGCCCGGCCTGCGATCGGGATTTCAAGATCTCCATCGAGGACAAGGCCGCGGGTCTACCGCGCTGCGGGAACTGCGGAGTACAAATGACGGACCCGGTGCGGGCCTGTCGCGACCAGGACGAGGATCTCCGGGAGGAGCAGACGGTCGCCCTGGGTCTGCCGACGGATCATCCGGAACGGGGAGACGGAGGGGAGGAGGCGCCCGTCGTCCAGCGGACGGACCACTTGCCTCCCAGCTTGGGGCGCTATCGGGTGCTCCTGGAGCTCGGCCGCGGAGGAATGGGTGTCGTGCTCAAGGCCCATGACCCACAGCTTGGGCGGATGGTGGCGATCAAGCTCTTGCCGCAGGGGTCGGTGCACCCTCGAAGCCTGCAACGGTTTCAGCGTGAAGCTCAGGCAACAGCCAATCTCAGGCACCCCAACATGCTGGGAATCCATGAGTTTGGGATTCACGAAGGTCGTCCCTATTACGTGATGGACCTGGTCGAAGGGGGCTCTCTGCTGGACCGAATCCAGAGCGGAAATCTCACCTTGGAGACCGGCCTGGCGATGATCGAGCGGGTTGCCGAGGCGATGGGACTGGCGCACGATCATGGCGTCATCCACCGCGATCTGAAGCCGGCCAATATCCTGATTAATGGGGAGGGTACACCGTTCGTCACCGATTTCGGTCTCGCTCGTCTGGCCTCTCGCGGCCGGCAGACACGGACCGGTGCTATCCTGGGAACTCCACGGTACATGGCTCCCGAGCAGATCGCGGGCGACCAGCGCGAGATCGACCAGCGCTGTGATGTTTTTGCGCTCGGGGTGATGCTCTACTGGGTCTCGGCGGGCCAGCTCCCATTCGACCATCAGGACGTCGAGGGTTTGTTTCACCAGATTCTTTGTGTTCAGCCGAT
>CAZANL010000832.1:0-2322 GCA_964486115.1 uncultured Planctomycetota bacterium | reverse complement strand
CCGCCTGCAGCAACAGCGGCGTGGTGGAGGCCGTCATCAGCATGTCGTTCCAGACGCTGCCGGCCGAGCTGCAAAAGACCAGGATCCGGCCCGCGCCGTAGCTCCGGGCAACGATCGCCGGCATGCCATTGTCGAAGCGCAGCGGGATCGATGTGGCGTCGAGGGGCTCGAACTCGAAGATGCGCTTGAAGCGTGCCGCGCCGAGCTCCGTGTTTCGAAAGCGACGCAACAGCGGGTGATCGAAGCGGGCGCTGCCGGCGTCGAAGTGGAACGCGCCACCGGCGGGCGCCGAGACGACCCGCTTGGGGTATCCGGGAAAGACCCCCTCCGGCACGACCTCGATCCGACCCTTCTTGCGCTTGCCGCGCTGCGTGTAGGCCGCCAGCCAGGCCTGCCTGTCCACGGCCTCGCCCAGAAAGTAGATCACGCCGCCGCCCTTCTCGAGATAGCGGCGCAGCTCGGAGAACTTCTCGGGGGACAGGCGTGACACACCGGCGAGGACCACGGTGTCGTAGTCGCTGAACTTCGTCCGATCCAGCTGCCAGATCGGCACGACCTGCGAACGCACGTTGCCGGTCACCTGCTGCGCCAGCAGCTGGCCGGCAAAGAAGCTCGGACTGCGGCCGGCCGCCAGCTTGGGCCGGCCATCGACGATCAGCACGCGCAGGGGCTGAATCACTTCGCGCGCAAAATAGCGCACGTTGTCGATCGCCAGCGCGTCCGGGCTCAGCGTGACCTTGCCGCGGTGCGCACCGACCTGTCGCAGCAGCAGCGGAATGGAGACGCGCGCGACCCCCGGCGACCCTCCCTTTGCAGCCGGGATCTTCACCTCCTGCGCATGCCGCTCGACACCGTCCAGCTCGAGCGTCAGGCGGCGCGTGCGCTCCTCATCGGCGTGGTTATGGAGTGTGACCGACAGGCGGATGTCCATGCCCGGACTGATCACGTCGCTGCTCCACCCGAGCGCTGCGACCAGCTGATTGTCCGGCGCGCCCTCGGGGGGCTTCAGGTGGAACAGGCCCAGCGAGAGACCGAAGCCCGCCAGCTCCTTGTCGAAGCGGCGCAGCTCATCGGTGCGCCAGGCCGACCGCTGGAAGTCGTGGTACAGCAACACGGTGCCCTCGTCGCGTCCCGACCTGCGCAGCAGGGCCACGGCCCGTCTCAGGGCGGCGACCCCGTCCGTCGCACCCTGCGAGAGCTTCGCCTCGGCAACCGCCTCGGACAGGGCGGTGGGCTGCGCCGTGAAGCCTGCGAACGGCTGCCGCGGACGATCGGACATCAGCAGCACCGTCCCCGGAGAAAACCGCGCGCTGCCCAGCTGCTCCAGCAGCCGCTCACGACCGAGGCGAAAGACGGTCGTGTCGTTGACCCGGCGGCCCATCGAGTGGGAGTTGTCGAGAATCACGACGGTATGTGGCTGCTTTCCCGCTCCTCCACCGAGCAGCGAGACATCCGCCGTCGGGCGGGCGAACGCCAGCACCATCAGCAGGAGGGCCAGCATGCGCAGCGCGAGCAGCAGCCAGCGCTCCACCTTGGCCCGATGGGAGTGGGCCTCGACATCGATCAGCAGCCGGAAGGCCGCCCAGCGCTTGGGCACGACCCGACGCTTGCGCCAGAGATGAAACAGCACGGGGACCCCCAGCGCGACGACGCCGACGAGCATCCATGGGTTGACGAATCCCATGCTAGCGCCGGAGCATCCCGCGCTTGAGGATGTAACCCGCAAGCAGCTCGTGAAAGGTCTCGGCTGTGTTGACCCGCAGATAGTCGATCCCGGCCCCCGTGCACTCCCGCTCGAGCCGACCGACGAACTCGTCGAGCCGGGCGCGGTAGGCCCGCCTGACCGCCTCGCAGTCGATGATCATCCGGCCCCCGGTCTCCATGTCCTCGAACTCCATCAGCTGGTTGAACGGGAAGTCGATCTCCTCGCGATCCAGCAGATGGAATACGATCAGCTCGTTCTTCATGCCGCGCAGCAGCTTGAGCGCTTCCAGGGTCTGCTCCGGGTCATCCAGCAGATCCGAGATCACGACCAGCAAGCCGCGCCGGCGCAGCCGGGCGCCGGGTCGAAGTTCTGCTTGATGTGAACGTGAGCAGCGAGGCCCGGAAGGGGGGCGTCGCTCCCGATGACCTGCCGGCGCTTGCCGCCCATGCCCGCAGCTGGCGTCACCTCGCCGTCACGGGCTTGATGACGATCCCGACCGCCGCGACCGACCCCGAGCAGCAACGGCCCGCCTTTGCCAAGCTTCGCGCACTGCGCGACAGCCAGCGCGCAGAGGCCGGTGGCCAGGGCTAGGACCACCTGTCGATGGGAATGACCGG
>CAZANL010000831.1:0-2331 GCA_964486115.1 uncultured Planctomycetota bacterium | reverse complement strand
GATGTTGTCGGTCAACAACATCTTCAGCCCCGCATCGGGTAGGCCGAGCATCGCCCCTAGTCAGGATATCGTTCTGGGGATCTACTATCTGACCACGATGCGTTCGGGTGAGAAGGGCGAGGGAATGCGCTTCTGCTCGTTCCAGGAAGTCTTCCTGGCTTATGCCACGGGGCGGATCGGCACCCACAGCCAGATCTACGTCAAGGTTTCCTCTGATCTGCCGGTGGTGGACGAACAAGGCAGCCCGCAGCACAAGGGCTGGTTCGAGTTCGACGAGAAGGGGGGGACATTCAGCTACGAGGAGCCCGAGGAGGACTGGGTTCCGGCAGAGGACGATTGGATCCCGAACATCCTCAAGACCACGGTTGGGCGGGTGATCTTCAACGACATCCTCCCCGGTGACATGCCGTTCTACAATGGCACGATCAACCGTGGCGCCTCGCTGGCGATCGTCACCGAGTGCCACCGTCTAGAGGGTCGGCAGGCGACGCTCTATTTCCTCGACGAGCTCAAGGATCTCGGTTTCAAGGCGGCTACTCGCGCTGGGATCTCGTTCTCCAAGAACGACCTGCGTATCCCCGAGGAGAAGGAGACGATCATCGATCAGGTCCAGGGCCAGGTCGATCAGATCCAACGCAACTATCGAGACGGCCTGATCACCGATCAGGAGCGCTACAATCAGGTCATCGAACAGTGGATTCATGCTCGCGAGAAGCTAGGCGAGGCAATGATGGTTCGCCTGAAGAATGACGAGCGGGCCGGCCGGCCGTATCTCAACCCGGTCTTTATCATGGCCGATTCAGGTGCTCGGGGCTCGGTCGACCAGATTCGTCAGCTGGCCGGTATGCGTGGGCTGATGGCCAAGCCGTCGGGCGAGATCATCGAGACGCCGATCAAGGCCAACTTCCGCGAAGGTTTGCATGTGCTGGAGTACTTCAGCTCGACTCACGGCGCTCGCAAGGGGCTGGCTGATACTGCGTTGAAGACCGCTGACTCGGGGTATCTGACACGTAAGCTGGCCGATGTGGCTCAGAACGTTGTGGTCAACGAGATCGATTGCGGAACGATTCAGGGTATCTCCAAAGGCTGGGTCAAGCGAGGTCAGGACATCGAGGTCACCCTGGCGGAGCAGGTCTATGGCCGGGTGTCGCGGGATACGATCCGTGACCCGAAGACCGACCTCCTGATCATCAAGGAGAACCAGCTGATCACCCGCGATCTGGCGTCACAGATCGAAAAGCTGGGTTATGACCAGATCCGGGTTCGCAGCTCCCTGACCTGCGAGACGCCACTGGGGATCTGTGCTCGCTGTTACGGTGCGGATCTGTCCACCGGGAATTACGTCGAGGAGGGCATGGCGGTTGGCATCATCGCCGCACAGTCGATCGGCGAGCCCGGGACACAGCTGACGATGCGGACCTTCCACATCGGTGGTGTGGCTGATTATGAGCAGGAGTCGGAGGCAGTGTTCAAGCCGACGATCAGCGAGGCTGCTCGCAAGTCAGTCATGGCGACTGTGACGTTCGAGAGTATGGACTTTGTCTCGCGTAGCGATCTGGGCGACGTCGATCGTGCGACCTTTCTGGGTAAGAGCGCAGTCAAGAAGCAGAGCAAGGAACAGCGGGCCAAGGACAAGATCGTCCTCAACCGAACGGGTGTGCTGATCCTCAACTACGAAACCAAGGTCAGGGGCAAGTTGATCCCGATGGAGGAGAGGGTTCAGGTTCCTCTCGGGGCTATGCTCAAGGTGGACGACGGCGAGCAGATCGGCTATGGCGCGATGTTGGCGGAGTGGGATCCCCACAATGCTCCGGTGCTGGCCAACGCCAGCGGTAAGGTGCGCTATGTCGACATCGAACCGAACCTGACAATGAAGGAAGAGAAGGAGCAGGCGACCGGTGTCGTGCGGATGGTGATCATCCCGCACAAGGCTGACAAGCATCCGCAGATCAACATCGAGGATCGCAGCGGTACCCTGCTGGCTTACGAGTCGCTTCCCGAAAAGGCGTACATCGTCGTCAAGGATGGACAGAAGGTCATCCGCGGCACCTTGTTGGCCAAGGTGCCCAGCGAGATGTCCAAGACGCAGGACATCACCGGCGGTCTGCCACGGGTCACCGAGATCTTCGAGGCTCGCAAGCCCAAGAACCCATCGGTGATTTCCGAGCTGGATGGTGTTGTCGAGCTGGGTAAGAAGCGTCGCGGCAAGTCGGTCATCACCGTGCGCAGCGAGACCGGCAAGCTCGAGATGGAACATCTGGTCCCCCATGGAAAACAACTCCGGGTGACGGGCGGGCAGCGAGTCAAGGCCGGTGATCCCCTGGTCGACGG
>CAZANL010000830.1:0-2341 GCA_964486115.1 uncultured Planctomycetota bacterium | reverse complement strand
ATTGGGATAGCCTCCGTTGATGGGATTTGTGGCTGATCAACTCCGACTGCTCCATCTTAACGTACATTGCGCCTGGCTGAGTCACGCTTTTCGCGGATCGGTCTCCCGTGCGGCCTGGGCCGGCAAGGCGGCGCTCCCCGCTCCCGGGGCCGCGAAGCCGGCCGACGGACCCGTGGTGGCCGCTAACCCTCGAAATACTGATCGGTGACGTCCAGACAGCGGTCGATGATCGCGTAGCCCTCACGCAGCTGCCGCTCGTCGATCGTCAGCGGCGGATTGCACATGAAGCTGCTCCAGCGAACGAAGGTGAACAAGCTGCTCTCGCGGAACGCCCCGGCCAGCGCCTGCATCCCCTCGGAGGTGCCGTTGTAGGGCGCCATCGGCTCCCCCGCGCTGTTCTTCTGGATATCGATCATGCCGAACAGGCCGATACAGCGCCCCACCTTGACCGACGGATGCTTCTCGGTCAGGCGGTCCATCTCCTCGCGCATCACCGGACCGAGCCTGGCGGCATTGCCCACCAGATCCTCTTCGAGAATCACCTGAATCACCGCCTCCGCCGCCGCCAGCGAGACGGCGTGGGAGTTGTAGGTCAGTCCGCCCCAGAAGACGTTCTCGCGAAAATGATTGGCGATCCGGTCGGAGACTCCCATCGCGCCCAGCGGCGCATAGGAGCTGGTCAGCCCCTTGGCCATCGTCAGGATGTCCGGCTGGATGCCCCCGTGCTCGAAGGCGAACATCTTGCCGGTGCGGCCGAACCCGCTCATCACCTCGTCGCAGATCAGCAAGATCCCGTGCCGGTCCAGCAGATCCCGCAGACCTCGCAGGTAGCCCGCGGGCGGCGGCAGGATGCCGTTGGTTCCGGTCACCGGCTCGATGATCATCGCCGCGATGGTGTCCGGACCCTCGTACATGATGACCTCTTCGAGGTAGCGCAGGTTGTTCTCGGTGCGCTCCGCCTCGCTCTCACCAAACGAGTAGTCGTAGGGCTGAGGATCCATCACCCGGACCACTCCCGGCGTGCCCGGCTCGTTGGCCAGCCGACGGGGATCGCCAGTCAGCTGCATGCACAGGTTGGTCCCACCGTGATAGCTGCGATAGCGGCTGAGGATCTTGAACCGCCCACTGAACAGCCGCGCGGCTCGGACCGCGTTTTCGTTGGCCTCCGCGCCGCCGAGGGTGAAGAAGAAGGTGTTGATATCGTCCGGCACGACCTCAGACAGCAGCTTGCCCAGCCGGGCCCGGACCGGCGTCGCCGTACCGGGAAAGACGTAGGTCAGCTGGTCGATCTGGGCCTTCATCGCCTCGCGCACCTTGGGGTGCCCGTGGCCCACGTGAACGCTCATCAGCTGGCTGTTCCAGTCGAGGATCCTCTCCCCGTCGGGCGTGATCAGGTACAGCCCTTCGGCCCCGCTGACCGGCAGCGGATTGACCGCGTCCCCCTTGGCCCAGGTGTACATCGTGTGCTGTTTGCACAGTTGGATCATCTCGTCACTGTTCATGCCCAGGAGGCTAACAGCGACCTCGTCGATAATCCAGGGCCAGTTTCGGTCGGTCCGAGGCCCGACAGCCCGGCCCCGCTCAGACCGTCTGCGGTTTCCCCAGCGGGTTGGCCAGAAACTGCTTCTGGCAGGTCGCGCAGAGGTCGAAGTCGAAGCGGCGATAGACCTCGTCCTGCGCCTGCTCGGCGGTGTAGTGCTCGAGTTCCTGCAGCACCGCGGCCAGCTCCTGCTCTGCCTGGGCCAGGTCTTGTCGAGTCAGTTCCAGCGGGTCGTAGGCCGACTTGACCTGGATCACGACCTCGTAACGGACCGGGGCATCGAGCAGTAGGCCCCCGCCACAACGGTCACAGACCAGATCGCCTTGCCAACGTCGGGGTCGAGCATCAGCTTCAGGTCGTCGCTGCGGGCCCGATGTGAGTTGGTGATATGGCGCAGTTCATCGGACGCCTCGGCCGGATGCAGGATGACCTGAGTCACTCCCGGCTTGAGCCCCTGGATCAGCTGGATCAGCCAGGCCTTGCGGACCGCGTAGGTGCCGCCTCGGGTGCTGATCAGGCGGTCGATGATCGGATAACCGCGCTTCTCGGTGGCCAGGATCATCATCTTCGCCAGCATCAGCAGCCCCTTCTTCTTCAGCTCCGCCGCCCGGTCGTCGGTGATGCGGGGGATCATCGGCACGATCCGCTCCTGCCGGGCCACCTCGATGTAGGCCATGAAGAAAGACGGATGGGCAAACAGCGTCCCCATGTGACTGTCCAGATGCGTCGGCTCCAGCCCGAACTTGCGTGCCCGCTTGATCTGGGCCAGGATCTCGGCCTTGACCTGCGAGCCGCTGGCCT
>CAZANL010000829.1:1251-2363 GCA_964486115.1 uncultured Planctomycetota bacterium | reverse complement strand
TCACTCTTTGCCATGCTCCGCAGTGTACCAATCCGCATAGTTCGGCAACAAGGCTGCGCGCCTGCTCTACCTTAATTCCACCCCCCATGGCTGTTATAAAGACTTGAGAGGTTCTCATTGCCCTCACTCTCGGCTGTTCTGGCCAACCTTCACCTTCCCGCAGGAGAATGCCCATGAAGTTCGTAGCTGCTGTAGTTTTACTAGCAGGCCTCGGTCTGCTGTACGTCTGGGAGTCCATCCCCAAGCCCCCGGACCTGCCATTCACCAAGAACACGACGACGTCCAATGCCCCCGACCTTCCTGCCGCCAGGCAGGTCACAACTGACTTCTCGGTCAAGATCAGACGCATTCAAGGAGCGGCGCGTCTGGTGACGTGCGTTGTACACGAGTCTGCCTCGGTGAAGATTCACCAGCCTCACTGGCGCGGAGACGTCACAGTGGTTGCCACTTGTCCTGCGAAGATCTCGTACGGTGTCGATCTACGAAAACTGGACGCCATGGATCTGAACTACGACGAGAAGCGCCAGATCTTGACCGTCCGAGTTCCGTCGCTGCTAGTTCTTGGCGTCGATGTCGATCTCGAAGACTGCCGGACGTCATACTCGATCGGCTGGGGACGAACGCGGGCAAGGTCAGGCGAATGGCTCGGCTCGATGGCCCGACGACAGCTCTATCGGACCGCGAAGAAGATGGCAATGGAGAAGGATACGTACTCCAAGGCCAAGCTGGTCTCCGGGCCGATGCTCAAAGAGCAGTTTGAGCGCGTGTTGCAGATCATCGTCTCCCGTGCCGTCGTTGTCGTGCACTGGAAGCGCCCGAAGTCCAAGCAGTAAGTAGTTCCCGCCTCTGATTCACCCCTCTCAACATCACCCACCAGGAGGAATCTATGCCCTTAGAACACCACCGTCTTCGACGCAACTACAGCGGCGGAGACAGCCAGACCGAGCCCCTGGAGCAACTGTTCAACGAACAGACCAGCGAGCTCCGTAGCGATCTGATCTCACTGGAAGAACAGATCACCCACAACGATCTCTTCACGGAAGAACTGGAGCTGAAACACAACCAGCTCGATATCCGCGTCGAGAAGCTCGAGCAGAACGGCAACGGTCGCA
>CAZANL010000829.1:0-1241 GCA_964486115.1 uncultured Planctomycetota bacterium | reverse complement strand
ATCAGGAGGAATGTATGCCCCTAGAACACCACCGTCTGCGCCGAAACTACGGCGGGGACACCAGCGAGATCGACAGCCTCAAGGAACTGCTCCAGGAGCAGACGTCCGAAACCCGTGCCGATATCGGCATGCTGGACGAGAGGCAAACTCACTCGGAGCTTTTCCAAGAAGAGCTCGAATCGAATCAGCTTCAGCTTGCTCGACGAGTCGGCGTGCTGGAAACGAACGGCAACGGTCGCAGCATCGATCTGCCGATCATCCGTCGGCTGCCACCACCTCCAGAGCCAGTGCTCGAACCGGTCGGCAGGGTTCGTCGCCTGATCCAGCTCACGCTCGCCTACTGCATCGCCACGCTGAACACCCCATTCGCTGGTGCGGCGATCTTCAGCGGCGTGATCGCACTCGTGCAGGTCTCGACGTTCTACTCGATGACCGCGTCCATCCTTACCGTCACTGCAATGCTGGTTGGCTCCAAGAAGCTGACCCGCGTGCCTTTCTAGAAAGGAGCAGCAATGGACCCACTCGATAAGACCCTCGAAGCAATCAGGGCATTGCTCCTGGAGCACACATCCGAGCTGTCCGAACGGATCGACGCGCTCGAGCAGCGCCTCAACCACAACCCCACAACAGAAAGGAGAACCCGATGTCTCACGAGTTATCAGTAAGAGCTGACGGCCAGGCAGAATTCTTCGCCGCCGGCGGACCAGCTTGGCACGGGCTCGGCCAGGTCGTCGAAGACGCACAGACAGCCGAGTCTGCGATCGAACTGGCACACCTCGACTGGCAGGTCGAACAGCGCCCGCTGCATCTGCCGAACGGTTTCGAGGTCCCCGACCGTGTGGCCAACGTGCGTCTCGGTGCAGGACAGGACGCCTACCTCGGCACGGTATCCGAACGATACGAGGTAATCCAGAACCTCGAGGCCTTCAGATTCATGGACGTTCTGGTCGGGCGAGGTGAAGCTGTCTTTGAGACCGCCGGGTCAATCAAAGATGGGCGGCGCGTCTTCATGACCGCTCGGCTGCCTGGCGACATGATCGTCGGGCCGTCGGAGGACCGCACGAAGAAGTACCTTCTGCTGATGAACACGCACGACGGCTCCGGTGCGCTGCGCTGCTTGTTCACGCCCATCCGCGTGGTCTGCTCGAACACCCTGAACGCAGCTCTCGGGCGTGCTTCGCAGGAAGACGGGATCTCGATCCGCCACACCGGCGACATCGACCACAAGCTCGAGCAGGCCG
>CAZANL010000828.1:0-2365 GCA_964486115.1 uncultured Planctomycetota bacterium | reverse complement strand
CCGACTCCGGAGCGCACGCGAGAGCCTCCAAACAGCCAGCGCTACAGCCATCCCAGCGGTTCGAGCCCAGCCGCGGGTTGACCCGGCCCCAGGGCGCGGGCCACGCGCGCCGCCCGAGCCGACTACGCGCTATCTGCGGCCCCCAGGAGGGTCTGGTAGTCGACCTTGTCGGTGGAGGTCTTGGGCAGGGCCTCGTGAAACGCGAACTCGTCCGGGACCATATAGAGTGGCAGGTGCTCAGAGCAGAATGTCTTGAGCTTGATGAGCGAGATCCGCCCGCCCTCGTCCGTCGCCAGGTGAGCGCGGATGCGCACGCCGTTCTCGGCAGCGAGGGCCACGACCGCCACCTCGCATACGTCCGGGTGGCGGTAGAGGCAGGCCTCGATCTCGCCCAGCTCCACGCGGTAGCCGCGCTTCTTCACCATGCGGTCCTTGCGCCCCACGAAGCGGTAGTCGCCAGTCTCTTCCTCGACCACCAGATCGCCGGTCCGGTACCAGCGCTCCTCGCCGGTTACGGGCAGGATGCAGGCCGCGCTCTGTTCGGGCAGGGCCCAGTAGCCGCGCGTCACCGAGGGTCCGCTGATGCACAGCTCGCCCTCGCTCCCCAGCTCGACGTCCGCTCCCCCCTCGTCCACGACGCGCGCCGCAAGGTGCTCGCACACCACGCCGATCGGGTAGGGGTCCACGCGCTCGGCCGGGACGGTCTCCGGAATCCGAAAGTAGGTGCAGACGTTGGTCTCAGTGGGCCCGTACAGGTTGAAGTAGACCGGCGCGGGCAGCTGGGACTTGAGCGCTGCGAGGTGAACGATCGGAAAGACCTCCCCGGCGAAGAGCACGATCCGCAGTTTCGAGCAGTCGTGGGTTCCGAGCTTGCCGTACTGGGCCAGCAGGCTCAGCACCGAGGGGGTCGAGTACCAGACGCTGATACGCTCGTCGGCGATCATGGCCGCCAGGCCGACGGGTTCCTTGCCGACCTCCTCTCCCACCAGCACGAGCGTCGCGGCGCTCTTGATCGAAACGTAGATGTCGAAGATCGACAGGTCAAAGTGGAACGGCGCGTGGGATGAGAAGCGGTCGTCGGCGTCGGTCAGGATCGCTCCCTGCGCCCACTCCACAAAGCTGGTCGCGTTGCCGTGGGTGATCTCGACACCCTTGGGGTTTCCGGTCGAGCCGGAGGTGTAGAGGATGTACGCCAGGTCGTCGTCGCCGACCTCGACCGTCTCGGCTGGCGCAGCCGGCGCCACGAGTTCGGCTGCGTCCAGAGCCGCCTCCAGCCCGGCGCCGTCTCCGAGATCCTCGAGAACGAGCGCCGGCAGACGGCCAGCGAGACCGTCGAGGGCCTCGAACAGTCCGGGAGCCAGGGCGGCCTCCACCAGCACCGCTTGCACGTCGCAGTCGTCCAGGATGAAGGCATTGCGCCGCGCTGGCGCCGTCGCATCGACGGGTACGTAGGCCGCGCCGCACTTCAGCACGCCGAACACGGCCGCCAGGGAATCGATCGACTTTCGCAGGCACAGCCCCACTCGCCCGCCCGGCGTGACCCCCATCTCGACCAGGCGATCGCGCAGACGGTCCGAGAGCTCGTCCAGAGAGCGATAGTCCCGTGCGCCGATCCCCGGCGCCACGACAGCTGTGTGCTGCGGCCGCTCGCGCGCGGCGGCCGCGAGATAGGCGTGCAGATTCATCTCGGTCGCCGTGCGATCAGAGCTTGGAGAGCACCAGGTTCGAGATGTCCTCGACCGTGTTCAGGTGATCGACGTCCACCTCGTGGGCCTCGATCTGCACCTCGAACTGCTCCTCGAGGAAGGTGACCAGCTTGAGGGTCGCGATCGAATCGAGGATGCCCGCGCTCACCAGGGGAGTGGTCAATTCCAGTTCGTCCGCCTCCTCCCCCGCAAGAAATTCGGTCAGGATGAACTGCTTGACGCTGGCTTGAATTTGCTCCTTGGGGACCATCTTGATAGGTGTTCTGTGAATTGGTGGAAGCGTTTCTGGCTGACGTACAGCGCGCGAACGCGGGGGAGTGGAGCGACGATCGCCGGGGCCAAATCCAACCTGGACCGGCGCTGCGGAGCCTCTCTTCGGCTCGGTTCGACCTATGAGCTATGAGCAGACACCGCAGTATAGCACCGCATGAAAAACGCGGGGGAGCGGAAGCGGGCAGCTAGAGCCCCATCAGCGCCGCGATGATCGTGCGCTGAATCTCGGAGGTTCCCGAGTAGAGCCGGCTGCCGAGGGCGTCGCGCAGCTCGCGTTCGACCCCGTACTCGCACATGTACCCGTAGCCGCCGTGGATCCCGATCGCGTCCTGGGCGCTCTGCACCCACGACTCGCTGATGTGCAGCTTTGCCATGGCAGCCTCCAG
>CAZANL010000827.1:0-2379 GCA_964486115.1 uncultured Planctomycetota bacterium | reverse complement strand
CCTCCCCCACGGACCTTTGATTCAGTCGGTCTGCGGGGCTCGAGCACAACCTTGCATTTCTTACAGCCATATTTCTGCTGCGGCTTGTAGTCGGCAATGTTGTAGTTAGCGCCACACTTGGGACAACCGAGCACCATTACGAGGTTCTCTCAGACTCCAGGCTGGCCTGCAAGGCCGCGACAAGGGCAAGTCTCAGCCAGATCATGGCTGAATACACTATTTTAATGAGCATGCGGAACAGTGTCAACTAGCACCCCGAGCAGACCTGTGCGCCCTCTGTCAGACACACGGTTTTGTGGTAACTTTTGAATCCTTTGAACCTCCTAGAGCAAATCCAGAGAGGCCGCTTCGGATTCTGCGGTGATGAAGCGACTCGGTTCATCAGCCGCTACATCAGTGAAACGACACACCACGGTAGCACCAGCTTCGATGATCTGCGGGAAGCGTTCCATACACCGGAGGACGGGATCCTACTGGTCAGCCCGCTACTGCTCAAGAGAATCGTACGAGTTCACCGCCAGCTGACCAACCTGACCTTCCGCATTCCTCGGGCTCAGGAGTACCTGATGCCGACCGCTGACCTGTTGCGCGTGGTCGAGCAGATCGACCCGACCCTGCACCGGAGTTGGGGCGAGTCGATCAGAGAGGAGTACAGCGTGCTGCTCGCCGAGCCCTCTGCCGAAGAGATGGCAGAGTTCGCCATCGAGCACTTCGGGCTGAAGTACTGGGCACTGATGGCTCACGCCGAGACCCACAAGCGCTGTGTTTCACTGGCCGGGTCGGGTGCGATCAACGAGGCGACGATCAGGAAGGCGATCAGCCGCATCGGCGTGGTCGAGTTCGAGGAGATCCGGGACGTGCTGGCCTGCGATCACCGCCTGTTCGACCCCAAGGACAACCTGGAGGTGCTACTCGAGTTCGTGGCGTACTGGGTGCAAATCACGAACTTCACCCCCGAGCTGACTCGCCAGTTCTTTCCGGCTATCAAAAACCCTGCAGTTGTCGACGAGATGATCGACGACCTGGGCATCGACCTGCCGGGGCTCCTCGCGGCCAGCGAACAGCCATATACTCCCTCCATCCCCCAGCTGCTGCGCTTGAAGGACCAGAAGGAACAAGAGTCCGAGCACCCGCTCGAGATTCACCAGTTCGAATTCCACGCCAGGAAGCTGACGGAGGAATTGAGACACACACTGACCCACAGCGAAAACGCCGACACCACCCTCGAGCGACTCAGGCCGCTGATCAACTCACTGATCAATCGGTTCATCGATAAGGATCGCATCGTTCGGGGTTTGACCTTCGACGATCTCGAGTGGGAAGTCCTGTGGGGCGATCATGACTGCTCGGCCTCCGACATGTTGCTGCTAGATCAGGTCCTTTCGGCCCAACTCGGACAACTCTATACACGGGCCCGAAGGGCTGACCGGTCTACCTACGAAAACGACGGCGAGAAAACTCTGGCTCGTCTGCGCTCGGACACCAGACGCCGAGCAGCCTGCGAGACGACCATCCGGCAATTCACCTCCTACAAGCAACATCACGAGAAGGACCCCGGCCTCATCCGCTTTCAGCTCCACGAGCTACTGGTCTGGCTGCGCTTCCTACTCTATGGCTGGATCAACCGGCTGCTCGAATGGAGCTGCCCCCGTTCGCAGCTCGAAATTCTGCTGCGCAACCGACGGCTGAAACTCCGGATGGAAACCTACTGGCTGCAGGCTGGCCTCTATCGGCGCCGGTCCAATCCAGTGGCGCGTTTGCTCGCGCTACGCTCCCTGCTTGCCTGCCTCGAGCAGGCCGGCCGCGACCATCCAACCCCGATATATGACGAAGCCCTTGCACACTGGCGGAGTTTGGTTGAGGCAGACATCAAGAGCTTTGCCCAGCTGTTCTGCACCACACACCGCGTACCCGAGGGCAACGAAGACATCCTCCTGGAGTTGGTGAGCTATCTGGTCGAGCGAGCAGAAGCCAAGCAGCGAGGGCGGGAGCGGCGCCTGCTGTTCGACATGCAGTCCTCCTGCGAGAAGCTCGTTCAAACGTATCGGGCATGCGACTTTGCCGGCTGGATTCTCGCGGCATTTCGCAAACCCCTGGTCGAAACGCTGCCGTTCCAACCGGCCTTGACCGCGATGAAGTACCTGAGCAAGGCGTGCGACAGGATTCGCCAGCTGAAGATCAAGAAGTCGGACCAGGACCGTTACCTGGCTCCGCTAGACGGGATCATCCAGGACGGCGTGGCCCGACTGCGTCACGAAATACGCCCTCTGATCGCCAGCGCCTTCGCGCAGGTCGGGATGCAGCCGGCCGACGTCCGCGAGCAGGTCAGCTTCGACAAGCTGCAGGAGGAACTGATCGACACGATCGTGCAGGAGGGCC
>CAZANL010000826.1:0-2387 GCA_964486115.1 uncultured Planctomycetota bacterium | reverse complement strand
CGAGCAGGGCCACCATACCCACCACCAGCAGCCGCCCGAACGGATCGGCCGCCGCCTCGGCGATCCCCAGACAGGTCAGAATCATGAATCCATAGAGCAGCAGCACCACCAGAGCACCGGCGAAACCCCATTCTTCTGCCAGAACACTGAATATGAAATCGTTATGGCGGTCAGGCACGAAACGATATCGATTCTGCGTACCCTTGCGCCATCCCTTTCCAAACACTCCACCAGACCCCACTGCGATCTCTGCCTGGATCGACTGATAGGCCTGGTCCATCTTCTCTTGCCGACTGAGTTGCTCACGCAACAGCCAGGAGCGAACACGCTCCTTCTGATATGGCTTGAGCCCCAGATAGACCAGCGGTACACAGTTGACTCCGATAACCACGATCAGCAGCAGGTGCTTGATCCGAGCGCCCGCAGCAAACAACAACATACCCAGCACCGGGACCAGCGTAACTGCTGTCCCGAAGTCGGGCTGCTTGGCGATCATCACCAGCGGCAGGGCACCCAACCCGATGACCGGGAGGATATTACTGAAACGAGCCATCTCCCGATGTTTGAGGTAGTTTGCCACCGCGATCACCAGAAATAGCTTCATCAACTCGCTGGGCTGCAGTTTCATGAAACCCAGTGGAATCCAGCGGCGTGCGCCTTTTGCTGCGGGCATGAAGAAAACGATGACCAGCAACAACAGGCCCCCGATGTAGAGCACGTAGCTCCAACGCTCCAGCTCGCGGTAATTGATCAACTGGAGCAGGAAAAACAAAACGATACCGATCACGACCCAGCAAACCTGGCGATAGATCAGGCCGGTGTAGCTGGCGCTCTTGGCGTCATAAGAGGTGCTGGCAACATTCGCCACTCCAATCAAGAGCAGGCAGACAACGACGAAAAACAGCAGCCAATCGAAGTGTTTCAACATGGTCACCGCCGCTTCCCGTACGCATCGAGAATCCGGGCAACGATCGGACCGGTCACCTCGCCGCCGTGCCCCGCATGTTCGACCATTACAACGACCGCGATTTCGGGGGTCGTCCGGGGTGCAAACCCCGCAATCCAAGCGTGGGTCTGCAGCTTGCCCCCCATCTCCGCAGTCCCGGTCTTGGCTGCGAAGCCATATTGCGCCAGACCATAGCGGCTGGCCGTCCCACTGCGGCTGTCGACCACCCCGGCCATCCCTCGCAGCACATTGTCCCAGACCCGATCCGGAACCTTTATCTGCTGCACCTCAGCCGGGGTAGAGCTCAACAACCTCACCCTCGAAAGACGCCCCCGGGTCGCTACGGCCGCCATGAATCGAGCAATCTGGAGCGGCGTCGTCGCCAGCATTCCCTGGCCAATAGCGGTGAATCGCGAGTCGGCCTTGAACCATTGCCGACCTCTGTTATGCCACTTCCAGGCCGGTGAGGGCATGATGCCCGGGGACTCCCGTGGCAACTCCACGCCAGTCTTGTCCCCGAACCCGAAAGCCTGCCCCCAAGCGGCCAACCGCTCACCGCCCAATCGTTGCCCCACGTGGTAGAAGTAGACGTTGCACGACTGCTCGATAGCGTCGCCAAGATTTATCGGCCCGTGCCCACGGCTGTTCCAGCAGCGGAACTTCCCCGGTTGGTGCATGTATCCGCTGCAGTTGAAGGTGCTAGCTGGTGTGACCACGCCCTCCGCGAGGGCGGCGATGGCGGTGAGGATCTTGAATGTGGATCCTGGCGGCGGGACCCGGTAGCCACCAATCGCGCGGTTGAGCAATGGCCAGCGGACTCGGTCGGCCTTGAGTTCGCGAAACAGGCGCCCGAATTGGGCCGGTTCGTAACGCGGCGAGCTGGCCAACGCCAGCACCTCGCCCGTATTCACATTGAGCACGATCGCAGCGCCGCCGGGCGGTCCTGCCCTGCCCGATTTACTGGCTGCCCCACCGAGCTCCGCAATTCGCTCGTCGAGAGCGCGCTCGCAGACCTTCTGCAGTTCGAGGTCCAGCGTGGTCCTGAGGTGAAGACCGTTGACCGGCAGTTCCTGGAACAGCACCTTCGGCTCTCCGCCACCTAGAATCCGACCGGTTACTTCCACCCCACGCGTGCCACGCAGTTTATCTTCGAACCGCTTCTCCAGCCCCGTGCGACCGAGGTGATCGTTCTGGTCATAGCCCCGCGAACGGAGTCGGCCAAACTCCTCGGCCCAGATTCGGCCCATGTAACCGACGATATGGCAGGCCGTATCTCCTTGAAGATAGACCCGACCGGAGCGGGCCTTGACTTCCAGGCCGGCGAACCGCTTGCGCTGAACGAAGATCTCGCAGAGCCGGTCCATGTCGGACATGTTCTCGACCAGCAGGAAAGCTCGCTTGTTGAAATATCTGGTGAGCGAACGCCGCGCGCGTCGTTGCC
>CAZANL010000825.1:671-2393 GCA_964486115.1 uncultured Planctomycetota bacterium | reverse complement strand
CCAGAGTTATCTTCTCTGCGCCGCGGTTGCATTCTGCGTCCCTCGTTAAGTACAGTGGGGCCACGCACATGTCTTTGTGCTCGGGCCGCGGGAAACGGCCTTTCCAGTCCTCTTCAAGTCGGCGGACATCGGCTTCGTCTGGTTTGATCGACCGCTATGGGCCGGTTTGGCGCCCTCTGCGACGTCTCCCCCGACGCGCTTGAGCAGCAACTCGCGCTGCAGGCTCAGTGCTCTGTTCTGCTGAGTCAGGAATAGCACTTGCGTGGCCAGGCGGCTGCGAGAGTCTTCCGACTGCGCGAGCTTTGTGCGGAGAGCTTCCAGTTCTGCCTCCAGCTTGCCCATCCGCCGCTCCAGTTCACCATGCCGGGTCACCGCCTCTGTACGCTTCTGGAGTTGAGTCGAGAGCTGCTTGGGCAGTGCGTCTAACGTGGCCAGCCGATCCGCCGTCTTTTGCCGTTGGGTGGCTGCGTTACGGAGTGCTGCCTGGACCTTGCCGGACAGCTGTGTCTGAGCGCTCCGCTGTTGCTGGGTTGCGTGGTCGATCACGATCAGCCGATGCACGAGCAACCCCAACAAGGCGAGGGCCCCCGCGGTGGCCGCGATCGGCAGCGTCATGTTGCGCCGGGGTGGGGTGGTATGGGCCCGCAAGACAATCAGCTGTTCCTCCATGCGGTCGAGCTGATCGGTCAGGTCGGGGGCGGGTGTCTGGTCGGTGTCTGTTTTCTGGTCGCTCATTACTTGCCGTAGCGCATGAGATTTTCCCGGAAACTGCGCGTGTTCTCCAGCTTCTTATCGCGAATCCAGCGTAACAACAAGACCGGATCACGGAGGGTGGGGCCGGATAGTAACTCTCGGACGCTCTGCCGAACCTGATTCGAGGGGTGGGTTCGGGCCTTTCTGAGGGCGATCAGCGCGGGACGGCCGATTTGCTCGAGCATCTGGCGAGCCATCTTGCGCAGCGCATGCCGCTCGTGGCCCAACAACGGGATCCAGCGATCGATGCGTGCGGACTGCGACGTGTCGGGCCGTGGCCAGCTGCCACTGGCCAGGTGAGTCTGCACGGCACGGATGGCACCTCGCCAGCGTCTAACATAGTCCTGCCTGGCCGACTGCCGGTCGTCCATTCGCTTCTCGCTGATATCGAGTGCGGTCAACTGAGTGCAGCCGAGCGCGGCCTGGTGGGCCAGAGAGGCATTTGAGTCTGCGAGAAATCCGGCAAGCAGCGGGAGACACTCCGGCAGCGAGAGGCGTCGCAGAGCGCGCAGCAGTGGTCTTCGCACCTGCGGCGGTGGACTTGTGCGTTGCACATGCGCCAGGATCTCTAGAATGGCGGGGCGCTGTTTGTCGGGTAGCGCCGCGGCCAGTTTGCCCAGGGCGTGGAGCGCGAGGGTCTGTCGGTCGGGGTTCTTGATGAGCGCGATGCGCCCGAGTGGTGTTATGGCGCTCGGACTGGCCATTTCGCCGAGTACGCGAATCGCGTAGGTGGCGGTGGGGGCGTGCGGGGAGCTCGTCAGACGAGCTGTTTGTGTGAGTTGTTGCTCCAGCCGCCCCAGCCGCGTCAGCTCCAGACCGAGTTGACGTCGGACAGGATCACGACCCCCGATCAACTGCCGGAGTGCCGTGGCGCTGGGCTCATGTTCGACGACGCGTGCCCGCAGGTGCATCGGCTGGTCTTCCAGCAGGGCGCGGAGTGCGTGGTAGGCTCGCACCGAGATCAACTGG
>CAZANL010000825.1:0-643 GCA_964486115.1 uncultured Planctomycetota bacterium | reverse complement strand
TAGGCCAGCAGACGGACCGGTTTGTCTGCGGGCACCGCGTCGAGTGTCGCAAGAAATGTCCGCAGAACCGATAAGGAGGCACCCAGCACGCCTGTTTTCTTGTGGTAGGCCAGTTCTGACGGAGCGATTCGCGACCAGCCGGCCCATTCAGTGGCCAGTCCCCAGGTCGAGGTCTCACCGCGGTAGGGGTGGGCATGACCGGTCGTCGAAAGAGTCAAAAGGTAGAGCCGGAGGTCCGGCCCTCCGGGTGACCCGAGGAAGACCAGCTGAGCGCCATCCTGGGTTCCGCGCAGCGAGGTCTCCACGATCAGGGTTGCCGCCTGTCCCGCAGTCTTGCGGGTCCTGCCCAGGAAAACGAGGTCGGCGCTCTCCAACGCGTCCACCAGCGCGGCGGCGCCCGCGGCATCTTCGGGTAGGTGCTCGGACCACCCGGTCAGCGGCAGGACAGACAGCAGGATCCAGATGGCAACCGTGTTGCCAGTTGACAACCGTGTTACCAGCTCCAGCCAGTGAGCGATGACGGGTGATCTCCTCAAGATCATCTGTTGCAGTGACATACGGAATGTTCTACGGCTGCCGAGTTCGGACCAGGGTTTGCTGCTAATGCTGAATATACCGATGCATTTGACCCGTGGCTACCTGG
>CAZANL010000824.1:0-2400 GCA_964486115.1 uncultured Planctomycetota bacterium | reverse complement strand
GGAAATGGCCAGCAGGGACCGAGTGCAGGTGAGACACAGCGGCTCTCTGTCGTCTGGCGGTTGCCACGTGTCGCAGACCGGACAGTGGGGCGGAAAGATGAAGTCGAGGAGGCCCGTGACCGTACTTGCTGCGTGGGTGGCGAAGGACACAGTGATGACTCCGGACGGCGACGGGGCGCGGCGACGACGCAAGCGGATTGCGCCTCAAGTGCGAAGACCGTACCAGACTGGGTCCAAAGGACAAAAAAACGCCCGCGACCTCTGGTGGGTCACGGGCGTACGTCGTGTCCTGCGTGTTGAGTCAGGCCACCAGATCTAGTGTGACCGACACATGCTCTTCCTCCAGTTGCGGCGGGTCATCCAGATGCTCGACTGCAGGCTCGTCGGTTACGTCACCCGAAGCCTGTCGACGGCGGCCTTCGCGCCGCTCCCGCTTGCTGAGCGAATCCTGCGTCCGCAGGAATCCTGGTTCGATTCGGTGAATCATGGGATAACCTCCCTGTTTTGCTGCTCTCGCCATCCTGGCTGGTTTCTGCGCCGACCTTCATGCCCCGTCCCGGGGCAGGCGCGGCACTGTGTTCAGTACATACATCGGCAACGATCGGGCAGACCTTGAGTGGATCGGGCTATGCAAACGGGTTATCGACCCGGGTGTTTGCATACAGCTGACCGGCATTGAGGTCCTCAGAGAGAACCACAGGGCAGCGCGCCTGCTCTGCTGCGGCCAGAATACACGCGTCCCAGTACGAAATCCTGTAACGTCCGCTCACCTCCAGGGCACGACGGA
Source organism: uncultured Planctomycetota bacterium (assembly GCA_964486115.1). Classification (GTDB taxonomy): domain Bacteria; phylum Planctomycetota; class JACQVV01; order JACQVV01; family CAZANL01; genus CAZANL01. The sequence goes on along the minus strand of CAZANL010000824.1, from coordinate 1,613 downwards.
TCAGGGGTGGATGCACGACCACGACCTCCATCGATTCCAGTGACTGGAGTTGTCGCGGGATCGCTTCTTCAGCCTGAGCCAGTTTCTTGCTCGCAGCCACCGCATACTCCTGCAGGACTTGCGTCGAGATGACCCCGGTGGCCTCGCGGATCGCCACGGTTACAATGTCAATCGCCTGCTTCTGCTTTACCAGATCTCTGGCGTCGTTGGCGTAGACGATGACGTTGGTGTCCAGGAATACCTTGGCCACTCAGTCTTCATCCCGTCGCACGTGGACCTCATCGCGATCAAATCGGTAACCGTCGGACGAACAGCCGGGGTGCGACTGCGCTACACTCGCAAACTCCCTCGCCGCATCGGTTGCCGTGCTGGCGCCGGTCAGCCTCCCCATGAAATCTCGCACCAGCTGATTCAGAGTGGTACCATGTGCGCTGGCGTACTGGCGTGCGCTCTGAATTGTTTCCGCATCGGCACTGAGAGTGATATTGACCTTATTGCTCATGGGCCACCTTTTATGTGTGCACAGGTTAAGTGTGCCCATTTCATGTCACGTTGTCAATCTTCAATCTTCGTCCTCAGAGCCCGCTTCGCGGCGGCTTCGCCGTGAACGAGGACGACCCGCTCCGGTCCCCGTCGGATTCCGCGGACGAAGCGCAGAAGATCCGCCTGGTCGGCGTGGGCGGAATACCCGGACAGGCTGTGCACACGGGCTTTCACCGGCAACACCTTCCCGTCGATCGTCACCCGCCTTTTCCCCGCCTGCAGGGCTCGACCGGGGGTGCCCTCCGCCTGGTAGCCGACGAAGACCACATCCGTCCGCTCATCGCCGAGCAACGCCTTCAGATAGTTGACCACCCGGCCACCTGTACACATGCCGCTGCCGGCAATCACCACCGAGGGTGGCGCCTTGCGCCGCAGGTAGTCCACCGTCCAGCGATGCTGCTTGTGGTCGGCAACCGTCATGAGATTCTCGAATACCAGCGGCTGATCCCCGGCACGCACCCGGGCCTTCGCTTCTTCATCCCAGAAAACCTCGCAGTCTTCGTAGGCCTGGGTAAACCGCGTGGCCAGGGGTGAATCGACGATCACATCCACTGCTTGTAGCCGGCGGCCCATCGTCGCGTCCTTCACGAGATCGCCTAGAATGGCGTTGATCTCGTACAGCAGCTCCTGCGTGCGCCCCAGACTGAAGGCCGGCACGATCGTGGCGCCGCCGTTTTCCAACGTGCGTTCCAGGACTGCCCGCAGCCGTGAACGGCGATCGCGCCGTCCCTCATGGAGGCGGTCACCATATGTCGATTCCAGCACCAGAAGGTCCGCCCGTGCCGGTGACCGTGGCGAGTAGAGAAGGGGCGTATGTGGCGCCCCGAGATCTCCCGAGAACACGATTCGCCGGCCACCGGTGTCGGCCTCGATGTAGGCCGAACCGAGGATGTGGCCCGCCCGCTGCAGGCGCACCCGCAGTTCAGCATCGACGGCGTGCCAGGAATTGTAGTCGAGTGGCACCAGCCGTTGCTCGACCTCGGCCAGCACCCTGGCGATGAGCCAGCGCTTACGTGTGAAGCCCAGCTTGAGCGCATCTTCGAGCACGAGCGGTAGCAGTCTTGCCGTGG
>CAZANL010000823.1:0-2402 GCA_964486115.1 uncultured Planctomycetota bacterium | reverse complement strand
GAGGTCAACCCCACGGACCGTCGGCCCTACCTGGTGGCCGGCCGCTACTTCGGCGATGTGTTCGCGTACGATCAGCTGGCCAGCCTGTTCATGCTGGCCGCAGCCAACGGGGTCAAGAGTCCGGCGCTGCGTTGGCGAGAAGCCAAGTTCCTGGCTCGCCCGTTCAGTCGCTACTTCGAGAGGGCGATCAGCCTCTACGGGCAGGCCATTCCCGATCTGGGGAGCACGGAGAAGGACCCGGCTCGCTACGAGCTGGCTGGCATCCTGATCGATCAGGGAGAGCTGGAGAAAGCCAAGTCGCTCTGCCGCGAGTTGATGCGGGGCGAGACCTACAAGGCCAAGGGCAGAATCAGGCTGTGTCGTGTGCTGATCGCTCAGGGGCAGCTGCAGAGCGCGATGCAGATCCTCGGCGGTGAGGAGGTCACCGATGCGGGAAGCGTCGGGCTGCGTGGGGTCGTCCGGCTGCTCGAGGGCAAGATGGCCGAGGCGATCGCGGACTTGACCAGCGCCCGGACCGCCGATCCGACGAGTTTCGCGGCGGCATACAACCTGGGGCTGGCTTATCTGTATGCTGGCAACCCGGACCCGGCGCGCAAGGAGTTCGACGCGGCACGGCAGATCGGACTCGACGATCCCTCGATGGCCTACCTGGGCCTGGGGTTGTGCGATCACCGGAGCGGCAAGCCCGATGTAGCGGTGGCGGGAGGCTATGCCGCGGCGCTCAAGGCGAATGCCAACACCAATGCGATGGCGCATTACCTGACCGGCCTGGCGATCCTCGACTCCAGGGGCGACCGGGAGCAAGCCAAGCAGTCGTTCGCCAACGCGGTGCGGATCGACTTCGAGTTCGTCGAGGCCCACATCCGTCTGGGCGCGATGGCGATCGAAGACGGGGACCAGATCACCGCGCAGATGCACCTGGAACAGGCCGCATTGCTCCACCAGGACGCACTGGTCTATGCCTATCTGGGGCGGGCCTTCCTGGTCACCGGGAATCTGGAGAGAGCGGAGCGGGCGTATCAGTGGGGTCTGAGCCGTGATCCCAGCTCGGTGTTCTGCAAGGAGGGGCAGGGTTACGTGCTCAACGCCAAGGGGGAGCAGAAGCTGAGCGAGCAGGCTTTCCGGGTGATCAAGACCCCCTACGCCCAGGCCGCGAAGGATCTGATCAAGGAGAATCAGGATCGTCGAGCCTGGACCGACCAGTTCACCCGCAAGGACAAGGAAGGCAAGATCCTGCGTAAGTGGGTCGAGAGCGAGGGGGCGGGCGTCACGATCCGGCTCGACAACTCCGGGGTCCTGTTCGAAGGACGACAGTCTCGCGTCGACCGCCTGACCGAGCTGTCCCGCGAGCTCAAGGGGCGTACGTTCGTGTCGATGGCCGTGGATGTGCTTGCCGCGGACCAGAACAAGGCGCACGTCGGTATTCACCTGGCTCGTCCGGGCCCCAAGGGGCGCTCGATGGGTGGGGTGTGCTTCGGCATCACCCTGGGTGGCCAGCTGTTCTATGGGTTGTACAACCGTGAAAAGCCGACCCAGATGAACGAGGAGGAATTCCAAGCGGGAACCTACAAACTCCTCGGCGCGGTCAAGGATCACATGGACCAGAGTGGCGTCGTGCGCCTCGAGTGTGCGCTCGTCGATGCCCGGGGCCGGTTCATGTTCCGGGCCGGCGGCAAGGACCTGCTGGAGAAGCCGGTGACGCTCAGCACGCTCCGTGGCCGGACCCTGCAGCTGGGCATCTTCGGCGCGGCGCCTCTGGAGACGGCCTGGAAGCTGCGAGTGGACAACGTACAGGCGACGAGCACGAGCACGGGGAGGAGAAAATGAAACGCAACATCGGCTTCACGCTGATCGAACTGCTGGTGGTGATCGCGATCATCGGTGTCCTCGCGGCGATGGTCCTCGCCGTGCTGCCGAGTGTCATCGGCAGCTCGAAGGCGAAGGTGGCGGCCAGCGAGATTCAGAATCTGGCAACCGCGCTGATCGTCTACGAGGAGAAGTTTCAGGACTTTCCCCCGACCAAGTTCGAAGGATTCAAGGGTAACGGCGTCAACGAGGGCATCGAGAGTCTGGTCGCCTGCCTGACGACCAAGCTCAGCGGTGGGCCGTTCTTCGAGTTCAAGGCGGACCGCCTGGCAAACCTCGACAAGGACAAGGCGCCCCAGGCGCTCTCGGCCCTGTTCAAGAGCATCTATACCAAGCCCACGCTGTTCGAGTTCACCGATCCATTCGGCAACCCCTACATCTACTTTCATGGCAACGATCTGGCCGCCGGCACCAAGGCCTACTACACGCTGAACGGGCAGAAGGTCTCGGTCACTCCCGCCCCGAAGGACAAGACCGGTTCCTATCCCGGGGTCGGTAAGTTCCAGATCATCAGCGCAGGGGAGAACGGTACCTAC
>CAZANL010000822.1:0-2407 GCA_964486115.1 uncultured Planctomycetota bacterium | reverse complement strand
TACTACAATCTGGGGCTGGCCCACGGCATCCCCGGCATCGTGGCATTGCTCGGCGGAGCATGTGCCGCCGGACTGGCCGGCGAGCTGGCGCCGAAGCTGCTCGAGGGGGCCGTCAGCTGGCTGCTGGCCCGGCGGATCTCGGTCGAGCAGGGCTGGACCTACTGGCTGACCAACTCTAACAGGGGAGAGCAGGCACGGGCCGCCTGGTGCTATGGCGACCCCGGAGTGGCCGTCGCGCTGTGGTTCGCGGCCCAGGCCGTCGACCGCGACGACTGGGCCAAGGAGGCCCTCGAGGCCGCCCGCCGCTGCTCCCGCCGTCCCCCAGAGACCGTCGGCATTCACGACGCCGGGCTGTGCCATGGCGCAGCCGGACTGGGCCATATCTACAACCGCCTGCACCAGTCCTCGGGCTGCGAGGAGCTGGGGCAGGCGGCCCGCTTCTGGTTCGAAAAGACGCTTTCTATGCGACGTAACGGTCAGGACGTGGCCGGGTTTCCCGAATTTCGCCCCGGAGACGAGGAGGGCGAATGGCACGCCGTGCCGGGTCTGCTGACGGGCGCCTGCGGGGTGGCGCTGGCCCTGCACGCCGCGGCCAGTGACACCGCCCCGGACTGGGATCGACTGCTGCTGACCAGTTCCCCATACGTGGCACGGGGCAGCTGAGTGGCCGGACTGCCCGCGCTGACCGATCGACTACCCCTGGGACAGACGGGGCTGGAGGTCAGCCCGTTCTGCCTCGGGATGGTCCGCTCGCCCGCCGTGGTGCTCCACGCGTTCGATGCCGGAATCAACTTCTTCTTCCTCACCGCGGACATGCACTGGCCGCTCTACGAGAACCTGCGTCAGGGTCTGGCCGAGCTGTTCGCCCGCGGCGCTGACGTGAGAGACCAGGTGGTCGTCGGGGTCGTCAGCTATGTCACCCAGCCCGAGTTCAGCAGCATGCCCTTCGAGGAAGTGATCGCTCAGCTACCCGGCCTGGAGCGCGTCGATCTGGCCATTGCCGGCGGCGCCTACAGCCGGGAGCTGATGTCACGTCTGCCGGTGTACGTCGATCATCGGCGCAATGGCCGCTACGGTGTGAGGGCCATCGGCTCCAGCTTCCACGATCGCCAGGCGGCCTGGATGGCGATCAACCACCGGATGATCGATATCGCGTACATTCGCTACAACACGCTTCACCAGGGCGCCGATCGCGATCTGTTTCCACGACTCAGCCCGTCGTCACCCACGCTGCTGTACAACTTCAAGAGCACTCTGGGCCACATGCCACCATCGCAGTACAGCAAGCTGGGACTGAGTGAGGACTACTGGCAGACCAAGGTCACCGACCACTATCGCTTCGCGCTGGGCCATCCGGCGATTCACGGCATCCTCGGCGCCCTGGGGCAACCGGCCCACGTCGGGGAGCTGGTCGAGGCGCTGGCCAGGGGGCCCCTGGATGACGGGGAGCACCAGTACCTGCTGGACCTGGCCGACCTCCAACTGGGTCGCGCCTCGCTGGCCGAGAACCAGGGCCTGCCGGAGAAGACTCCCTGATGAGTGAAGCACATGAGCTGGACCACGCGGACTTCTTCGTCTTCCGCACCCCGCTGCTGCCCTTCGACACGCTCACCGGCTGGAGCGAGGGTCTGGGCGCGGCCGCGGCCGCAGGCAATGCCGAAGATCTGGACCAGGCCCTGACCCGCGACCGGCTGCTGCTGCGCAACCGGCTGGGCGAGCTGCTGGCCCGACCCGAGCTGCGGGATGCGATCTTCGTCGCCTCGTCCAGCCTGGAGTCGGGCCTGGGGCACTGGTTCGAGGATCCCGAGAGCGAGAAGGGGCAGAAAGTCGAGCGGGCCGTGGTGCGCTACCTCTGCCGGATGGCCGGCCGCTCCACACCCTTCGGCCTGTTTGCCGGATGTTCCGTCGGGCAGATGGGCGACCGGACCGCCCTGGAGCTGGCCGGGATGGCCGAATACGGACGCAACACGCGCCTCGACATGGACTACCTGTGCAGCGTGACCGAGGCGCTGGGACAGCAGCAACAGATCGCGGAGCAGCTGAAGTACGTACCCAACTCCAGCCTCTACCGCGCCGCCGGGCGCCTGCGTTACGTCGAGACTCGCATGAAGAAGCAGGTCCGATCGCATCATCTGGTGGCGGTCGAGATCACCTCCTACCTCGAGCGCACGCTGCAACGCGCCGAGTCGGGCGCCTTGCCCGGCGACCTGGCACAGGGGCTGGTCGACGACGACCCCGAGGTCGGCCTGCAAGAGGCCGAAGGTTACGTGGGCCAGCTGATCTCCAGCCAGCTGCTGGTCTCCGACCTGGCGCCCACGGTGACGGGGCCCGAACCGATTCACGGGCTGGTCGACCAGCTACGCGCACTGCCCGGCGGGCAGGCGCCGGGAGCTCAGCTGGCGGGTAT
>CAZANL010000821.1:0-2411 GCA_964486115.1 uncultured Planctomycetota bacterium | reverse complement strand
GGCTGGGCAGTATGCCGATGCTGGTGGTGTTCACCAGTCTCCTGGGTCAGCCCGAGCTGTTCGGGCGACCGGACGAGCGCTTGATCTACAGCGTCTCACAGACGCCGCAGGTCATGCTCGACCACCAGGCACGCGAGCGCGCCGACGGGGCGATGGTCTGGAGCTGGGACGTGGTCGAAGGCGTGCTGGCCGACGGCGTGGTCGAAGCGATGTTCGAGGCGTATGCACACGTGCTCGAGTTGCTGGCCAGTGACCCGGACGCCTGGTCTCGGGATCTGGGCCCGGAACTGCTGCCCGTCGGTCAGTGGACGCAACGCGACGCAGCCAATGCAACCGAAGCAAGCTGGCAGCCCGAGCTGCTGCACGACGGATTCCTGCGTCAGGCGGGCATCGCGCCGCAGCGCACGGCCGTGATCGATGCGGCCGGGCAGCTGACCTATGGCGAGCTGGCGGAACTTTCGGCTGGGCTAGCCCGTCGTCTGCACATGCTGGGCACCAAACCCGAGCAGCTCGTCGCGGTCGTGATGGACAAGGGCTGTCCGCAGGTCACCGCATGCCTGAGTATTCTGCAGGCCGGTGGCGCCTACCTGCCAATCGATTCGAGCTGGCCGCGCGAGCGACGCTGGTCGCTGCTCGAGCGCTGCGGCGTACAGACCGCCCTGACGCAGAGCGATCTGGACAACGGCGACGAGTGGCCCGCCGGCATCACCCGGATCGCCGTCGATCGCTGGACCGCAGCGGATTGTCCCGAGGGGCCGGACCCACCCACGCCCGCAGTCGATGGGTTGGCCTACGTGATCTTCACGTCGGGCTCCACCGGCGAGCCCAAGGGGGTGATGATCGATCACCAGGCGGCAATGAACACCATCGGGGATATCAACGAGCGGTTCGACGTCGGGCCCGAGGAGCGGGTGCTGGCGCTGTCGGCGCTGAGCTTCGACCTCTCGGTCTGGGATCTGTTCGGCATCCTGGGGGCGGGCGGTGCGATCGTGATGCCCGAGCCGGGCACCCGCCGCGATCCGGCCCACTGGATCGCGTGCGTCGAGCGGCACCGGGTCAGCATCTGGAACACGGTGCCGCAGCTGCTGGGCATGCTCGTCGGGTACGTGGCCGACCGCGAGGCCCAGCTCGACTCGCTGCGCCTGGCGTTGCTCTCCGGCGACTGGATCCCGGTCGATCTGCCCGCCGACGCCCGCCGACTGATGCCGGAGCTGACGCTGGTCAGTCTGGGCGGCGCGACCGAGGCCGCGATCTGGTCGATCCTCTACCCGATCGGCGACGTCGATCCGAGCTGGACCAGCATTCCGTACGGACACCCGATGCGCAACCAGCGCTTCCGTATCCTCGACGAGAGGATGGCTCCGGTTCCAGACTGGGTCGCAGGCGAACTGTACATCGCAGGCGACGGCCTGGCGCTCGGCTACTGGGCCGATCGAGATAAGACCGACGAGCGCTTCTTCGAGAACCCGCTGACGGGCGAGCGGCTGTACCGGACCGGGGACCTGGGTCGCTGGCGCAGCGACGGCGAGATCGAGTTCCTCGGACGCGAGGACTTTCAGGTCAAGATCCAGGGCTACCGAATCGAGCTGGGCGAGATCGAAGCGGCCCTGCGCGGGCACCCCGATGTCGATGCCGCCGTGGTCGCCGCGCCGACGCTCGGCACAGCGGTCGGAGCACCGCGTCTGCTGGTGGCGTACGTCGTGCCGCTGGCCGGCACGCGGCTGGACACCGGGCGGCTGTCTACCGATCTGGCCGAACACCTGCCGCCGTACATGGTGCCATCGCAGATCGTCACCCTCGACCGCCTGCCGCTGTCGGCCAACGGCAAGGTCGATCGCGCTGCACTGCCCGGAGCCGCGAGCGAGAACACGCCGACCGAGGAGGCACCGCGCACGCCGGTCGAAGAAGTACTGTGCGAGATTCTCGCGGGACTGCTCGGCCGACCGACGATCGGCATTCACGACAACTTCTTTGCGCTGGGCGGTGATTCGCTGCTCGGGATCCAGGCGATCACCAAGGCCAACCATCAAGGCATCGAAATCACGCCGCGCCGTTTCTTCGCCGCGCCGACGGTGGCCGGCATGGCCGCAGCGATCGGCAGCGCCGCGCACACCGAACCCATCATACATCGGCCGGCTCGGCTGCCGGGGGCGCGGGTTCCGCTGACACCGATCCAGCGCTGGTTTTTCGGGATGGAGCTACCTGAGCCCGCACACTGGAACCAATCGCTGCTGCTCGGCTTGAAGCAGGGTGTGCCTGCCGACCGGCTGGCCGATGCGCTACACGCGCTTGGCAACCGACACGAGGCGCTGCGCCTGCGCTACGCGCAAGGTGCGGATGGGTGGATCCAGACCGTGGCGGATGCGTCCGCCGCGTTTCCGCTCGAGATCGTCCCTTACCGCGATCCGGGC
>CAZANL010000820.1:0-2420 GCA_964486115.1 uncultured Planctomycetota bacterium | reverse complement strand
GCAAAGGAGTTACGTGCCCTCACAACGAACCACCTCGACACGGTCAACCAGGCGTTGATTCTGGATTCAGACTGGACAAAGAACCGCAGGCCGGGGCTTCAGCCCATACCGGGTTGGCTCATGACTAAGCTGCAAGCACAAGCTGCGGACCGAACTGCAGAGAAGATGTACGCCTTGAGACTCAAGCTCATGGGAAAGGCGAGAGGCGGCGACCAGATTGCAAACGACACGGCCCCCTTGCTCTACGTCCCAAACCGCCTCGCACGCAACCTCTACACCGATCTCAAGGCCTCCGAAATCGACAGGGTTACAGGTGAGGGGAAGATCGACTTCCATGCCCTAAGAACCGCTTTCGTTACCCTGGCAACCGAAACGGGAGCAAACTGGAAGGCGACCAAAGACCTCGCCCGAATACTGACCCCAGGGGTTACCGAACGCTATGCCCGAGCTCGCCGCCCACACCTCGATCAGGCCGCGGAGCAGATCGGGGAGGTCGTCCATGCTGCCGCTCCGTGTTCCGCATATGTTCCGCAGCAAAAGGACGCGCTCACGGTCGATTCCGCAACGTACACGCGGACAACGACTTGCCCGCAGGGAAAGATGGAGGCGGCACCGGGATTCGAACCCGGGTAACTGGATTTGCAATCCAGCGCCTAGCCACTCGGCAATACCGCCTGGATGTCTGCTATGGGAAACCCCGACAGGTTCCACTCGACCCGACCAGACGACGTCCGCGTCCCGCCGGGTGGGCCGCTCGCTACTCGGCCCTCCAGTAATAATCGGTTCTGATCTTGTTCAGTTCAATCTGGATCTCGGCCGCGAAGCCCCTGACCCCGGCCTCACCGGAGGCCGCCAGCTGTTTGTGGAGCTCCTCGAGCGACGGGAAGTAGGCCTTCCGGTCCCCCACCTCGGGCAGAAGCTGGAAGTAGGAGCGCTGAATGGTCCAGGCAATCCTGGCCCGGCGCACGCTCCCGGCCAGCACATGGGCCTCGACGACCTTGTGCAGCCGAGGGCGGAAGTGCTTCAGCGGATTCTGGGCGTTGTACTGCCGGACGTACCCCAGCGCGTACTCCTCGAGCATGCCGTGAAACATCGCCGCCTCGAACGCCTCGACGTCGCCGGCATAGGTCTCGATGACGCGCCGCAGCTGACCGAAGTCGCCCAGAGCGCGGAACTCGTTCCAGGCCCTGACGTACTGGCGCTTCTGCAGGTGCTCCTCGCCGAGGATACGAAAAAAGCCGACGTAGTCGGGGTCCACGACCCGCTGGTCCTGGGTCGCCACCTTGTTCATCGGACCGCATCCGGCGCAACAGGCCAGCAGCAGGATCGAGAGGCATCTGGGGAGCATTGGCGACATGCTAGCCACCCGCAGACAAATCGCAACGATATTTAGCGTGATCCCGCCGCGAAGGGCCCTCAGGCACCCACGGCCGCTTCAGGCCCCTGGACCCACCGCGCTCCCGACGGCGTGGAGGGGGTGGCACTTGCGTCGCCCAACCCACCCCGGTATGCTTTATTCTTAAGATGGGGCGATTGTCTATTCACTTTTGCGCGCTGCTGCTGGCACTCCCCCTGTCGGCTCTCTGCCAGGACCTGGATCAGGCGCTGACCGACCTCGGCTCGACGGGTGCCAAGCAAGAGCAGGCCCGGGAGACGCTGCTCGGGCAGCCGGATGCGGCGACGACGCTGCTGGTCGGGTACCTGGCCAACATCACGCTCAAGCTCGAGGAACGGATCGAGCGGCTGCTGGGGCAGCTCGACTCACCCACATGGAGGCAGCGTGAAGCGGCGACTGGGTCGCTCGAGTGCATCGGCATCCCGGCCCTCCCCGCTCTGGATCGAGCCCTGAAGTCGAACAGCCCCGAGGTGGCCTGGCGCGCGAGGGTCGCGGCCACGGCAATCCGCAAACAAGATCCGAGCGAGGCACTGCACGCCGTGCACAGACGCCTGGCAGCCGTACAGTTGCTGGCTCAGATGGCGCGCCCGCAGTCGCGAGCCGTGCTGACCCACGTGCTAGATCAGACCAACGATGCCTTGCTCTCGCCCATCGCGGCGATCGGGCTGGGACGGATCGGCGACGCAGCAGCCTGTCCGGCGCTGGCGAAGAGCCTGGGCCACAGCGACTGGGTCGTGCGCAACAACGTGATCTGGGCTCTGGGTCGAATCGGCAGCCCGGAGGCGGTCGGGCCCTTGCTGAAGCTGAGCGCCGACCCGGCAGAGAGCCGCTATCTACGGGCCCGTGCGATCCGGACCCTGCATCGGCTGGCCAGTGGCAACAAGACGCACCTCGGAGCGGTCTGCAGGGGCCTGGCCCAGCTGCTCGGGGAGGACGCCTGGGAAATTCGGGCCGGCGCGGTCGATGGGCTGCGACACCTGTCGGGCAAGTCCTTCGGCTATCACTACGGTGCACAGAAGGCGCT
>CAZANL010000819.1:0-2424 GCA_964486115.1 uncultured Planctomycetota bacterium | reverse complement strand
GGCAGCCTCACGCCACCCAGGGTCACCTCCGCGCGGTCGTGAACGCTGCCCAGGCGGGCTAGAATGAGCATGCTCAGACAGATGCCGAGCAGCGTCAAATGGGTTGTCTTACTCGCTGGGGCTTCCTGCTTGTCCACGTCTTGAGTGTCGCCGCCCAGGCCGTTCTTGACAACCCCCTCGGGGCGACGTATCCCAGAGTGCATGAGCTCATCCATACTGGATTTCGCGTCCAACCCATCGTTCGAAAACTGCTTTCCCGGGAGCAAGAAGGTCCACCGAGACGTGACCCACAACGGACGTCAGCTGCTTGTGCCGTTCCGGCGCGTGAGCCTCAGCGGGGGCGAGCCGGCGCTCGATCTCTACGATACCAGCGGGCCGCAGGGATGCTCTCCGCGTGACGAACTGCCGAAGCTGCGTGGCGACTGGATTGCTTCGCGGTTGGATGATCCACGCCCGACGCAGCGCTATTACGCGCGCCAGGGCATCGTCACCGAGGAGATGGCCTTCGTCGCGGAGCGCGAGGGGTGTGATCCGGAGCTGGTGCGTTCGGAGGTGGCGCGAGGGCGCGCGATCATCCCGGCCAACAGGCGTCATCTCGAGCTGGAGCCGATGATCATCGGCCGGCGATTTCTGGTCAAGATCAACGCCAATATTGGCAACTCTGCGGTCAGCAGTTCTATCGAGGAAGAGGTTCAGAAGCTCCAGTGGGCCACGCGCTGGGGGGCCGACACGGTGATGGATCTCTCGACCGGCGCCAATATTCACGAGACGCGAGAGTGGATCATTCGCAATTCGCCGGTCCCGATCGGCACGGTCCCGATCTATCAGGCGCTGGAGAAGGTGGATGGCCGGCCCGAGGCGCTGACCTGGGATATCTTTCGCGAGACTCTGATCGAGCAGGCAGAGCAGGGTGTCGACTACTTCACGATCCACGCTGGCGTGCTGCTGCGCTTCATCCCGTCGACGGCCAGCCGGTTGACCGGCATCGTCAGCCGCGGCGGCTCGGTGATGGCCAAGTGGTGCCTGTATCATCACGAGGAGAACTTCACCTACACGCACTGGGACGAGATTTGTGAGATCTGCGCCGCCTACGACATTTCGTTTTCGATCGGTGACGGTCTGCGCCCCGGTTCGATCGCCGACGCCAATGACGAGGCACAGTTCGCCGAGCTCAAGGTGCAGGGCGAGTTGACCCGCAGAGCCTGGGACTACCACGTGCAGGTGATGAACGAGGGGCCGGGGCATGTCCCGCTGCACCTGATTCAGGAGAACATGGACAAGCAGCTGGACTGGTGCGATGAGGCGCCGTTCTACACGCTCGGTCCGCTGACCACGGACGTCGCACCGGGGTACGACCATATCACCAGTGGCATCGGAGCGGCCAATATCGGCGCAGCTGGCTGCGCATTGCTCTGCTACGTGACCCCCAAGGAGCACCTCGGACTTCCCAATCGCGATGATGTGAAAACTGGCGTGATTTCCTACAAGATCGCCGCCCACGCCGCGGATCTGGCCAAGCGCCATCCCGGTGCGCAGGCCTGGGACGACGCACTGTCCAGGGCGCGTTTCGAGTTTCGCTGGGAGGATCAGTTCAACCTCTCGCTCGATCCGGTCACCGCTCGCGCTTTTCACGACGAGACGCTGCCAGGTGACGGGGCCAAGTTGTCCAAGTTCTGCTCGATGTGCGGTCCGAAGTTCTGCTCGATGAAGATCACCGAAGAGATCCGGCAGATGGCGGCCGAGCAGGGTACCGATGCCGAGGTGGTTTTGACCGAGGGCATGCGGGCCAAGGCGCAGGAGTACCAGGAGCAGCAGGTCCAGTTGCTGCCCTGATCGGACCCCGGGACATCGAGGGCCTTGGCCCGGCTGCACGCGCTCTGATCGCCCGATATGCCGAGGAGTTGGTCAGCTTTGCCGAGGGCGGGGAGCCGCCATCCTGCCGTCTGCTGGTTGCCAGCGCACTGCGACAGGAATGTCTGGAGCAGCTCTTGCTGTCTCGTGGCCCGCTGATCGGTCGTCCGATCTTGACCTCGCAAGAGGAGGCTCCTGAGCCCGGCAGTCTACTGGCGGTGGAACGACCCTGCGAGGTGCCGGACCACTGGCCGACTTTCCAGAGGTGCGTGACCGAGCCCGGGGCCGAGACCCGGAAGATCGGGGAGCTGGGTCGAGCAGAGCCGCCCGACCGGCGCACCGAGGTGGCGTGGATCGCACACTGGATCCGGTCCGCGAGCCAGGCCGGAATGTCGGGCTCGCACATCGCCGTGGCGGTCCCCGATCTGGCCCTCTACGCGCCGCTGATCGAGGAGCTGCTGCCCGATTATCGCCTGCTGCCGGGTCCGTCGTTGCTCCACACCCCGACGGCGCGCCTGCTGCTGGCGTTACTGGCCTTGCCCACGGTGGGGTATCCGCTCCCCGAGCTGCGTA
>CAZANL010000818.1:0-2426 GCA_964486115.1 uncultured Planctomycetota bacterium | reverse complement strand
ACCGATGGCCAAGCTGCTCTCCACAATGGTGGCCGAGCGCCTGCTCGACATGCTGGCGTTGGTCTTCCTGCTCATCCTCGCGCTGGCCATCGAGGGCGAGCGAATCGGCCAATATTTCCCCTTGATCGGACATACGGGCCCAATCGCGCTCGTCTTGGTGCTCGTCGGGATCCTGGGCCTGATCCTGATCGCCTTCTCCTCGGAGTGGCTCTGCACGACCCTGGGAGGGCTGGCCGACAATCTCAGCCAGGGACTAGGAACCAAACTGCAGACACTGATCCGTCAAGGCGCGGAGGGACTGGCCTTCCTCAAGAGCCCGTATCAGGCGCTGATGGTGACCCTGGAGACCGCCCTGATCTGGGTGTGCTACTGGGTCAGCTACCTCGCCGGCCTGCACGCGTTCCACCTCTCGGAAGTGCTCGGGTTCAAGGCGATGACGGTCACCTTCGCCATCACCTGCTGCTCGGTGGTGCCGCCGACCATCGGTGGTGTCGGCACCTACCACTATTTCGGCAGCCAGAGCTTGATCAAGCTGTACGGCGTCGCCCGCTCTTCCGCCGTCGCCTGTGTCACCGTCGAGCACTTCCTCGTGTTCTACGTCGTCGGAGGGCTCTTCGGCGTCCTGGCCTGGACCGCCCAGTGCTGGCGACATAAACAGTAACTAGAGGGGCCTGCATCGTAGGCGAACATCCACGCCAAATGACCCGGATGATCCGACCCAAAAGACGCCACGGACACTGGCGAGCAGGGGCTACCGGTCAGCGAGGACCGACCGACACCATCACGCGATCCCCCGCCACCTCCCGCTCCAGTCGTGCCTCGATTCGCTTGCGATGGCGCAGGAACGGACCGTTGCCCGGGATGTAGCGGCTGGGGAAGTCATACCCCTGGCCGAGCAGATAGATGATGGTCTCGCGAAGTCGCTTGCCGCGATACATGAAGTTGCTGACCCAGCGGTCGTGCCAGTTGTGCAGCGGCAAGATACGCGGGTAGCACAGCCCCTCCTGCTCCGCGCTCGGGTCGAAGCGGGAGCCCGGTCGAATGAGGTATGTCGCCAGCGCACTGATCCGACGGATCAGCTCACGCCCGTCGCGAAAAAACCGTAAGGTGTCGTAGTAGTGCTCGTCCGTCTCGTAGGGGTGGCCGATCTCGAGCGACACGTCGACCGCCACACCGCCCGAGCGCAGTCCGTCGAGGAGATCCATCAGGCCTGCGACCCGATACGGCGCCCCGAGCTTGTCGAAGAAGGAGTCACTGACCGAGTTGAGGTGGATCAGCACCGAATCGCAGCCGGCCGCGGCCAGCGACTCTGGCGCCACCCCCTGAAGATCGTCCAGCGACACAATCGCCTGCCACGGATCGACCGACAGACCACTGAGCTGGCTGATCAAGCCCAGCAGGGCATCGCTGCCGGCCTCCTGCAACCCAGCCAGCAATAGCCGGTCCCGACGTCCGCCACGCGAGGCGGACGCCATTCGCCCTGCGCTCTCGTTCGGCTGGTGCGGGCTGACCTGCACCGGCGCGGCTCCGAACAGCGGCGCCAGAGCCCAGGGCGTGATGATCTCCATCGGCGGCTTCCGCCTCGCAGCCGCAAGCACCACCTCGGACGCCGGACCGGTCATGTCGAGGATGTACTGCGGGTCGTCCATCTGCTCCGACATCCGCTCCAGTAGCCGGGCCAGAAATAGATTGCCCGTCGGGTGGGAGTGAAAGGCGAAGCGCGGAAGATCTCGGGTAAACAAGTTCTTCTCGAGGTCATCGAGGATCTCTGCGGTCAAGGCCTCGTACGTTTGTTGATGATCGGCCGCAAGCACCCGACCCGCATTGATCCAATGCGCCTTGCGATCCTCCTGCTTGGAGTCGAGGAAGTACTTGGTGTTGAGATTGGTCAGCAGCGGGCTATGGTCGTAGCAGTGCAGCATCGAGTGCACCGCATCCAGATTCCCCGGCCCATCGCGCATCGGGTAGAACGGGCTGACGATCAACAGGCTCTTGGAAATCTTGTCGAAGCGCACCTCACGCCGCACCTTGCCCCTGCGCTTGAAGGTCTGCAGCTTGTTGACGTGCGTGTGGTAGTTGTTGAGCTTTATCTCGTCGCTACGCTTCGAAAGCAGCTTCTCCTTACCCTCGTCGTAGGTATTGGAGGCCTGGACCGGCACCCCCAGCTCACGGGCCAGCTCGGCCACGCGCCGGATCCGCTCCTTGCGCATCTCGATCGTGTTGCCCTCCGAGGTCCAGGTGTAGTGACCATCGTGCTGCGGCACCTCGATACCGAACGTCTCGGAGTAGCACGACACGATCGTCCCGGGGACCAGCTGCAGGTCGCTCAACGAGTCGATGATCGAGATGTAGTCCGCGTTGCGCGTGATCCAGTTGAGGGTCTCCTGGAACTCCCGCTCACCCTCTGCAGGAAAGCCGAGGAGGAT
>CAZANL010000817.1:0-2428 GCA_964486115.1 uncultured Planctomycetota bacterium | reverse complement strand
GCTCTCGACCGGGTCACCGCTCGAGCAGTCCGCCAGTTTGCCCGGCAGATTGAGCCGCTGCTGAGAACGCGCCTTGCGCGACACCTTGAAAGAGGCCTCGCGACTAGCCGCACGGGCGCGTGCGGCGAGAATGATCCGCGCCACCACCGACTCGGCGATCGACTGATTCTCGTGGAAGAACTGCTCCAGTGCCGTGCGCAGAGTACTGTCGACGATCTGTGTCATCTGCGTGTTGTTCAGCCGGTCCTTGGTCTGCCCCTGGAACTGGGGGTCGCGCAAATAGACCGAGAGAATCGCGACCAACCCCTCGCGAATATCCTCCGCGCTGATCTTCAGATTCCGTGGCGACAGGTTGTGCCCCTCGATATAGCTCTTGACCGCCCGGACGAGGCCGGACTTCAAGCCGGTCTCGTGTGTTCCCCCACTGGAGGTGTAGATCCCGTTGGCGAAGCTGCGAAGTTCGGTGTCCGTGCCATCGGTCCAGCTCAGGGTCACCTCGACCTTCGGCTCGGTCGAGCTGGAGAAGTAAAACGGCTGCTCGTGCGTTCGCCTCTTGCCACCCCGCTCCAGGCAACGGCTCAGATACTCGACGATCCCGCCCTCGTACTCGTAGGTGTGCACCTCCTTGGTCGACTTGTCGCGGAAGACGACCTTCATCCCTTTGTGGAGGTAGGCCTTCGCCTCCAGACGCTCGTTGATCAGCTTGGAATCGAACAGCACGCTGCCGAATATCTTCTCGTCCGGGGTGAAGCTGACTTCGGTGCCGCTGCCGCGACTCTTCCGCGGCAGCTTCTTGACCGGACCGGTCGGCTTGCCGCGGCGGTAGGCCTGACGGTACACCGCTCCCTTGCGCTTGACGTGACAGATCAGCTTCTCGGAGAGAGCGTTGACCACCGAGCTTCCGACACCATGCAGACCGCCGGAGTGAAAGTAGTTGTCGTCGTCGAATTTGCCGCCCGCATGCAGGGTGGTCAGGATGACCTCGAGAGCGCTCTTCTTGAACTTCGGATGCTTGTCGATCGGGATGCCTCGACCGTTGTCTGCCACGGTCACGGTCCGGCGGTCCTTCTCCAGGCACACCTCGACCGTCGAGGCATACCCGTTGATCACCTCGTCGACCGCATTGTCGAGGATCTCCCACAGGCAGTGGTGCAGTCCTCGCTTGTCGGTCGAGCCGATCCACATCGCGGGGTTCTTACGGACCGGCTCCAGACCTTCCAGAACCGTGATGTCCTTGGCTTCGTACGTGTTACCCATGGCTTTCCAGATCCGGCAATGTCACCTCTGCTTCGACGATTCGGGCCAGCTTGCCTCGCTTTATCAGCTGAAAACCCTTGCCCGCGCGACTGGTCAGCCGATATTTTCGGGGACTGATCCGCTGCTGCGTGCCACCTTCTTTTTCGACGATCACCGCGTCCTTTTCGTACTCGGCCAGACCGAAGCCGATCAACTCGTCCCCCTTCGGCAGCTTCTGCACGATCACGCCCTTGCCCGCGCCGGAGAGCGCCTTGACCTCGTGAACAGGACAGAGCAGGACGCGCCCCCCGCGACTGGCGGTGATCAGCGCCTCCTCGCAGCTGACCGGCACCACGCCGAGAATCTCGTCTCCCTTGGCCGGCCGAGCAAACTTGCGACCACTGCGGGTCGAAGGCTGAGTGTGACTCTCCAGCGGGAACCGAAGGCCATATCCCAGCCGACTGACCGCGAGCAGATGGGGGCCGGGCGGTTCGTCTGGATCCGGGTCCGAAACGACGGGCAGAGGAAACCGCGGATCGAGACTGACCGCGCCGACGACCCGCTCCCCATCGGCGAACCGGAACAGCTTCTGGATCGGCACGCCATGGCCGGTGGTCGCCGGGATGTCGTTGATCCGGATCACATAAGCGCAGCCATGACTACTGAAAAAGACGGCGCATTCCCGCGTCGAGCCGGGGACGATCCAGCGCACCTCGTCCGACTCCCGCTTGCGGATTCCCTGGACCGTCTTGATCGTGCCCTGCCGCTTGACCCAGCCGTCGCGGGTGACCACCACGTAGGTGTCCTCGGCGACGACGTAGTCCTCCGCATCGAATTCCGGCAGCTCTTCCGCCTTGCCGATGCTGGTGCGCCGCTTGCGATGCAGCAGCTTGCCCACCGCTAGCAGCTCGGCCTTGATCACGCCCTGCAGCTTGGCTTCCGATTTGAGGATCCCGCGAATGCGCTTCGCCTCGGCCCGTTTCTCGGCCAGCTCCTCGAGGATCTGCCCGATCTCCAGCCGCCCCAGGCGATACAGCTTGAGCTCCAGAATCGCGTCGGCCTGGCGCTCGTCCAGATCGAACTCCGCGATCAGCTTCGCCGCGGCGTCCTTCTTGCCCTTGCTACGCCGAATGATCCGGATCGCCTTGTCCAGTCCTCCGAAGACCTTCTCGAAACCTCCGAGGATGTGGAT
>CAZANL010000816.1:0-2430 GCA_964486115.1 uncultured Planctomycetota bacterium | reverse complement strand
ACTGCCGCTACCTGTGCCCCTACGGCGTGCTCCTGGGCTGGATGAGTCAGCTCTCGAAATCCCGGATCACGATCACCCCCACCGACTGCGTACTCTGCAACATGTGCGAAGAGGTGGCCTGCCCGTTCGAGGCCATCACCCCGCCGAGCGCGGACACCGTCACGCTCGACCGCTTCCGCGGCAAGCGAGGGCTGGCTAGCCTGCTGATCACACTGCCGATACTTCTCACGCTGGGCGGCTATCTAGGCTACAAGGCGAGCGGACGGCTCTCCCGGATGAACCCGAGAGTCCAGCTGCTAGACGCCATCAATCAGACGGCGCTGAACAAACCAAAGCAGGTGCCCGACACCGTCCTCGCTTTTCGTGGATCGGGCGAACCCCTCGATAGCCTGAAGAAAGACGTGACCCAGATCCTGCACCAGTTCGCGATCGGCAGCACGCTGTTCTTCATGTTCATCGCGATGGTGATCCTCGGCAAGCTGATCAACCTCTGGACTCGTCGAAAACAGGAATACTACGAGGCCGACCGAGACACCTGCCTCTCCTGCGCGAGATGCTACGCCTATTGTCCGGTCGAGCGCGAGGAGCAGGCCCAGCCGATACAGTTGAAGCATGCCTGCCAGGTTTAAGGTCCCAGCCCCCCCGTCGCGCAACCGCTATCTGACTGCGCTCGGCCTCTCCGTTGTGACCGCCGTATTCATCGGCGTGGTGCTGTATGGCATTCTCACCACCCACGCGGAGAGCACGATATCCCACCCCAGACTCGAACCAGAGTGGGTCGATCAACGAACCAAGCTGGACAAGGCACCTGAAGACGAGCAGCAGATCCAGCGCCTGCAAGAGACCGACCGTGACCTGCGTCAGATCTTCTTCACCCACCGCAGCCTGCTCGACAGCGGACGGATCATGCTCTGGATCGCCGCCATGCTGTTCCTGTTCGCCGCCAAGGACGTGATGGCCTGGCACCTGCAGCCACCGGCGCCTGAACTCAAAGCGGATGCCGAAGCCTGGCAGGAGCTGCGGGTTGCCCGAGCCAGACTGTCGGTCAGCATCATCAGCATCGCGATCGGCATCGCCGCGGGGTTCGGTGCGCTGGCACTGGAAGACAAAGCCGAGCAGCAGCAGGCGGCGGCCGACAAGGCCGCGGCGCAAGCCAAGGAGGCACAGAAAGTCGTCTTCCCCAAACCAGAGGAGATCGCCCAACAGTGGGCCGGCTTCCGTGGGCCTGGATCCACCGGAACGACCCAGCACACGGGCATCCTGCTCGACTTCGACGGCAAGTCGGGCAAGAACATCCTCTGGAAGAAACCGGTGCCGCTGCCCGGCAAGAACTCACCGGTGCTGTGGAACGGACGGCTGTTCCTCAGCGGCGCGACCAACAAGAAGCGTGAGGTCTATTGCTTCGACGTCGCCAACGGCAACCTGCTCTGGCAGCGCAACATCAGCGTCCCCAACCCTTTCAAAGGCAAGGACCCCAAGCCGATGAAGGATACGGGGTATGCGGCCCCTACCGTCTCGACCGATGGACGGCGAGTCTGCGCCTGCTTCGCCAACGGCGACCTGGTCTGCCTCGACTACAAGAGCGGCAAGATGCTCTGGGGCAAGAACCTGAGCATCCCGGACAACCCCTACGGCCACTCCGCTTCATTGATCATGTGGCAAGATCGGGTGTTGATCCAGTGGGACCAAGGGGTCACTGGCGAAAAGAAAAAGAAACCATCCAAGATTCTCGCACTGCATCTGCGGGACGGCGCCCTGCTGTGGGAAGCCAAGCGTCCCGTCGGCGCCTCGTGGTCCTCGCCGATCATCATCTCGACCCCCTCCGGATACCAGCTAGTCACCTGCTCCAACCCCCTGGTGATCGCCTACGACCCGTCCAAGGGCAACGAACTCTGGCGAGCCGAGGTGCTCGAAGGGGACGGCGGTCCCTCCCCGAGCTATGCCAAGGGGCTGGTCTATGCGGCCAACGTCGACTCCTACCTGGCCTGCATCCGACCCGACGGCAGAGGCGAAGTAACCAAGAGCCATGTGGTCTGGAAGGCGGAGGAGGGGCTACCCGACATCTGCTCGATCCTCACCGATGGCCGTCACGTCTGGCTGCTGGAAACCGCCGGCGCATTGACCTGTTACGACGCCAAGGCTGGACGCCAGCTCTACCTGCAAGACGTACTGGGCGAAGACATGAGCTTCGTCTCCTCCCCCACACTCGTGGGGGACAAGCTGATGCTGATCGGGGAGTCAGGAAAGGTGCTGATCGTCTCGACAGGCCCCAAGTTCAAGCAACTCGGGATCTCGGACCTGGGCGAAGACTGTGAGACCTGTCCCGCATTCGCCAAGGGCCGGATGTACATCAGGGGCCAGAAACACCTGTTCTGTATCGGAGCGAAAGACTGATGGCCGCTCCACCCATCGACCCGCCCAGCCTGCTGG
>CAZANL010000815.1:0-2432 GCA_964486115.1 uncultured Planctomycetota bacterium | reverse complement strand
TGGTCGGGTACTTGTCGAAGATGTGCTTCCAATTCTCGCCTTCGTCGGTCGTCTTGAGCACGCCGCCGTTGGCCGACGCGATGTAGATCGTCGCGGGGGCCGAGGGATGAACATCGACATCTACCAGGCGACCGTTCATCCGCACGGGTCCGACAAACTGCCAGGGGTGGGCATCGTGTGGAGTGCTCGCGGCCATGGCTGCGTGCTGATCGAAACTGGCGAGACGTGCTTGGGCCGCAGCCGTGTCCTGTAGCTCGGTTCCACAGGCGGTAGAGAGGGCTGCAACAGCGAGGGCACAAAGCCTGGGGAATGGGACGGCGGCCATTTTGGATCTCCTGAGAGAATGGAAGGGGGGTCGGACCATATTCCCGGCCCGCGTCGAATGCGCGCAAAAACTCCGCGCCATGACCCAGATCAGGGATGCTGTCTCTAAACAAGCTCACGCCGCTCGACATTGCGATTGCAAACGGTCCCCTCTATCAACACGGTCGGGGACAACCGCGACCGGAGTCAGCTGGAGCGGAGTCCGTAGAAACGGAGCCCCGACGGAGAGTCAACCACCAACCCGGAGCCTGTTACCGTGGAAGCCAAGAACGTCCGTTCGGTCCTGAGGATCCTCGCCATCACCTGTGTGCTCATCGGAATCATCCTCACAAATCAGCTTTCCAGAAGCGGAATAAGCCTCAGTCGTGATCTCGGAGATCTCTCGATCTACGGAGTCTTCTCGCAATTGACAATCGTGGCCTGGGGCGCAGCACTGTACGCCGCGAGTTCGAAGCTCTCGGAGATGATCGTCGACTGACTGTCAGTGGACACTGACTTTCAGAGCACACTGTCAGCGAACACTTTCAGCGCACGAGGTGGAGTTCTGTCTGCCGACGCAATACCCATCGCATCTCACCCTCCTCGGTCACCTCGGCTTCCTCTTCAAGCGCCATGCGCACCTGTTGTCCGTCCCACTCCGGAACAGGCGTCGTGACCTGGAGCTCCGTGGAGAACCACATGTTGTTCAGGACGGGGACATCGCCACGGCCGGGCACACCTCCCTGTCGATCCCAGAGACCGATCAGCGGACCGGCGCCGTGGCCGTGGTCCCCGATCGGGTGGGTGTACATGGTGCCACTGAGACCTTCTTCGCGCATCTTCTCGAGGACGGCCGCCAGAACCTGGTTGCCGGACAGACCCGGTCTGGTCTCCTCGAACAAGATGTCCTGCAGCCGGTTGCCGTTCTTCAGTGCGCGACGCAGTCCCTCCGGCGCCTGGGTCTCACCCTCCAACAGCACGTACCCCATGTGCTGGGTGTCGGTGTTCAGACCCATCGCGGTGATACCAAAGTCCGTGTGGAGCACATCGCCACGCTCGATCACCGACGAGTTTGATCCTCCCCGACGTTGGATACTCACCGAGGGCTGAAACCAGGTGTGTAGCCCCATGTCGTTGACCCGCTGCCGCATCCACCAGACAACGTCGTCGGTGGTCGTCACCCCCGGCGTGATCACCAGATTGGAGAACGCGGCAGAGATCACGTCGTGGACCATGACCTGGAGCCGACGGTAGGTAGGCGCCATGCCCGGTACCCGACGGGCCAGGTAGTCGATCGCGAGCCGGGGTTCTCGGACCACGCGAGCCGCTAGGTCCGGACCGAGCGCGCCCTCCATCTGCTCCCACTCTCCCGCCGTCAGGCCGTCGGAGAAATTGTGCTCGGCGGAGATGTTTACGCCGATCCGCTTGGGGTTCCTCTCACGCACGACGTCCCCGAACAGATCCCACTGGCTGGCCCCCCACAACTCGGCTGACCGGCCATCAGCAGCTCGAGCGGTCGCGCGGACCGCCTCGTAGAGTCCGCCCTGGGAAGTGCCGCCCAAGGCCAGCCGCTCGACCCCGAGTTCTGCCCCTCGGTCGAAGAAGACGTAGATCGTTCGTCTCCGCGCAGCAAAGGTCGTCGGTGATACGAGCCCTTTGAATACTGGGTCCTCATTGTACTCCCGCATCGCAACCACCCACATGTCGATGCCATGATCCCGCATGACTTGGGGTAAGTTGACTTCGAGTCGCTCTTTGAGCCAAGCCTGCTGAGCGGCCGCCTGTTGCCGGAGGGTACCGAAGGGTCGATCGGGAGAGTACTGCTTGGCTTGGGCCACGGTGAATGTGGGGACGCAAACCAGCACAGCTGCAAGACATGTAAGTCGGATCATGGAGTCGTCTTCTCCGGGGAGGGTGCCCACTCAGTCTAGGCCAGTGCAGCAGCCCGAGCGAGTTCCAGATCGAAGTCAGTCGCCTCCTGGGAGCTCCCACGCCTGACACCTGGCGAGGGACGTGATAACATGCAGTGAATTCGGGTCAGAAAGAACGGGTTGAGGATCTGATGCACAAAAGCCCGGAGACGCCGCTTCGATCACTTATCCGCAGAGCACACCGTCAGCGGCGAGTGC
>CAZANL010000814.1:0-2441 GCA_964486115.1 uncultured Planctomycetota bacterium | reverse complement strand
TGTGGCTCAGCACGTCTGTCAGTCGTGGGCGAGACCCAAGCGTTGTGTTTGGAGGCTCCCGACTGGTCCCATGGGGCCAGTCGGCCCAGGCGGGCCCTAATGTGCGGCCAGAGGGTTTTTCAGACCCAGCGGCGTCATGAGGGTACCAAGGTGTGTTGCAAGAGACGCAGGGCGCCATGCCTGAATGGCCACCCGATGGCCGGCATAGTAAATTCCTATGGATCCTGCTGGAGATGACGGGTGTTTCCGTTTTGCGCTGGTGAGCTTGTGTCAGTTACATGGCGGAACCAACGAGACCTATTTCACAGAGAGATCCAGCCCGATGAAACCTCACCTGATTTTGATCACCCTCATCTTGTCCTTGTTGCTGGTGGGTTGCCACTCCGTCTCTGATGGACGCGAGGCTCAGATGAAAAGTCATGTGGCTCGCCAGTCTGCCGAACCGACTCGTCGGTTCCACATCCGATACGAGGCGTCCGTGAAGGGTGTTCCAACGGACAAGACGCTGCGACTCTGGATCCCTGTGCCGTCGGACGATGCACAGCAGAAAATCAGCAACATGATGGTCCGTGGCCAGCAGGACGAACTGTCCTTCCTCTACACCCGGGAGAAGAAGTTTGGCAATCGGTTCTTGTTCATCGAGGGCACGCCATCCCGCTCAGACTTCACCGTGACCGTGGAGTACGACGTGGCGCGGTACGAATACCGGATCGATCGCAAGGCATTTGCGAACGCCGAGAAGCTGACGGGGGAGGATCGCTCGTTGTATCTGAAGCCTTCGCGACTGGTGGTGATCAACGATCGGATCAAGAAACTCTCGGACGAACTGACCAGGGGCAAGGCGGGAGATCTGGCCAAGGCAGGGGCCCTCTACGATCACATCATCGCGGAGATGAGTTACGGCAAGCCGAAGGACAAACCGTGGGGGCGGGGGGACACGATGTTCGCCTGCGATGCGCGCATCGGAAACTGCACCGACTTTCATTCCTACTTCATCTCTCTGTGTCGCGCGTCGGGCATCCCCGCGCGGTTTCAGATCGGGCTGTTCGGCAAGTATGGCGAGAAGATCCCGGCCGAGTACAAGACAGGTAGCTATCACTGCTGGGCCGAGTTCTACGTGGCGGGCAAGGGCTGGGTTCCGGTCGACATCAGCGAGGCGGACAAACTGGTCGACAAGCAAGCCGCAGAGGCAGGCATCTACTTCGGTTTTCATACCGATAACCGGGTGACGTTGTCGATGGGACGGGACCTGGTCCTCGAGCCGGCGCAGGAGGGCGCCCCGCTGAACTATATCGTTCATCCGTACGCCGAGGTCGACGGAGAGCCTCACAGGGTGGCCAAGCAGGGGTTCTGGAAGGACGCCAAGTAGGACTGGCTGCGGAAGGATAGGGGCGGGGCCAGCGTGCCTGGTTCGTACGCCACCGATGGTGGGAGCCAGCGCCTCTCACCGCATTCCTCCAAGTCGCTGTGATAGCCGCTTTACCCCACGCTCAGTGGCGGGTACATTTCATTGGCGTGTTCCGAACTACTCTGTTCTTGTCGCTGTTGGTCGTGCAGCCCGTCTGGGGCCAAGACCGGACCACCGAAGAGCGTCTGGATCGTCTGACCGCGACCCAGCAGACTCTCGACGGGGAGATCCGGCAGCTCAAGCAGCGGCTGCTGGAGGCCCGTGTCCTGCGCAAGGTGGCGGCCGAGGAAGAGAGCAGAGTCCAGCTGGATCTGGACTGGGGCAATGGCTTTCAGATGCGCTCGGCGGACAATGCCTTCCACATGCAGGTGGGTGGGCGGCTGCATGTCGATGCGAGGGTTCAACTGGACGAGGACGATCCGGAACGCGGTGAGGGGCGAGACACGTTTCGGGTTCGGCGAGCCTGGATTCGGACCAATGGGCACCTCCACAGGTGGTACTACTGGCGAGTGGTAGCGGCGCTTGGCGATCGGTCGATGCTGCTCGACGCCTGGGTCGATGTTCGCTACTGGGATGCCCTGCGCCAGAAGGTCGGTCAGTACCTCGCTCCGTTCGGGCAGGAACGTTTGACCAGCGACAAGTTTGTCAAGCCAGTCGATCGCTCGATGGCCAGCACCTTTATTGCGCCGTGGTATGAGGTCGGGATACAGCTCCACGGTCGGCTGTTCTTGAACCGGCTGAGCTACGCCGTCATGCTGGCCAACGGCAATGGAATCAGCCTCTCGGATGAAAACGACGACAAGGAGCTTGTCGCCCGGGTGTTCCTCAGGCCTTGGGTCAACACGACCAACCCGTGGCTTCGTGGGCTGCAAGTCGGTGGCGCGGTGACCTACGGTCAGCAGGCTACGGCCAGCGTTGCTGGCATGGGTCCGAAGACCACACCGGGTACTCTGGTCTACAGCTATGCGGATGGCACGCGGCGGGATGGGGACCGATATCGTTGGTCCCTGCAGGCCGCCTGGCACGTCGGTCC
>CAZANL010000813.1:0-2444 GCA_964486115.1 uncultured Planctomycetota bacterium | reverse complement strand
CTGGCGCTGCCCAAATCGGCTTCCGCCACGCTGGTCGCCGCCGACGTCTCGACAAGGTGGCTCTATGCGGCCTACTCCCAGCCAACCCGTTCCAAATATCGCATCCTCTGGCTGGTCGGGCATCCTCTCGAGGGATCGGCCGGACGCGGGTGGCGGTTACAGATGGGGCAAACCGACCGGCTGTATCACGCCCAGATTCGCGCACTGGCCAGCGACCGTTGCCTGCTGGGAACCTACTCGGTTGACCCACACTATAGTGGGTTATGGCTGCTCGAGGGCGGACGCATGCGCGCAGCCATCGCCATCGACCAGGAACACTATCGCGCGCCCTGGCCACTTCAGGACAAGCACTGGACAATCAACTCCCGGACCCTGAGCAAAAGGAGTGGGTCATGACCGTACGCATCATCATCGTTTCTTGCCTGGCCAGCATCTGCTGCGTCACTGCCAGAACTCAGACAGAACCGAAAAAGGCCCCCCGTGTCAGCAGCCGATCCTATTCGGTGCGCTCTCTGGTCAGCAAGAAAGCCGAGAGACAGAGTCCTCCTCTCGGATTGAGCACGACAGATTTTCCGCTCAGACCGCTGGGCCACATCGTGTCCGAGGAACGAAACGATGCGATCGCCTGGCGCAATGCCCTCCAGGATATGTTCATCGACATCGACGTCAGCGAGCAACACCGCGATAGCTTGCGAGTCAAAGCCACGGCGGCTGTACACGCTCAGATCCGGGATTTGCTGGGCAACGCGAGGACCCTGATGCGCCAGTCCGTTCGACTGGAGGTCACACGATTTATCGGGCCACTCAACGATCTGGACCGAGTGGTCCGGGCGGGGCCCGTTGTTTCGACAAACCAACTGACGGAGCTGGAGCGAGCTGGCTGGCGACGAACTCTCCAGCTGCGCCTCGCGGCGCACACCGGGCAAACGAACCGGCGCGCGAAAACTCAGATCCTGCGTTACCTGCGGGACTATGGACTGGAGCTGGCCACCGCCTCCAGGATCTACGCTCCGGAGATGAGCGAGCTGCGACTGGGGGAGATCTTCGAGTTGATGCCGACCGTCTCAAATGATGGACGGATGATCTGCTGTGTGGTTCGGATCCGCTCCGCCGATGCAAAGCAACCATTCCCCAACTTCGATACCGGACTGGTCTCCCGCAAGCGAGGAAAACTGATCCTGCAACAGCCCCGCGTCCGACAGCGATCCGTGCGCACCACGGTTTGCATGCCCTGGGCCGGAGCCGCGCTGGTATCGGCCCGGCGAAGCGGGGACAAGGCCGAGATGACCATTCTGCGCCACGTCCCAGCCACATCGATCAAACCCGGCTGGGCCACCCGGGGACTGGGTCAGGGCCTGATCAGTCTCGACTGGCGGTCCCTGACGATGAAGGACCCGAGGTTCAAGCTGCGACCCGCGATTCCTCGGGCACGGGCGAGACCCGACGACGGAAACGCGTGGGACAGGGGCGTTTGGGCGGAAGCCGACCACGTCCCTCACAGCGATCTGAACGACCAGATCTTCAAGTTGATTCAGCAACGGACTCCCGACCCCGCCTGGGATGAATCCCGCTCGCTGTACCACGCTGGCCTGTTGTTCGTCACACAGAAAAAGGCGATTCTGCAGCGGGTCGCCCAGGTCAGCAGGACGTTGACCGCTCGGCTGATGCGCTCGGCAACCGTTCGCTCACGCGTCATCGGCCCGGGGAGTAAACATGCCGCCTGGCTCTCCGACCGGGCCGGCACACCGCTCTCGGACTCCTCGGCCAGAGCCCTCACCGCATGGATCCGAAGTGGAGAGATCGTGACTCTCGACGACCAGACGATCTGCGGCCTGCAAGATCAGGCCATGGCCTGTGATGACCTGGTGACGACCCCGTTCGTGGTGAATTCGGATAGTCAGGTGGCGCAGATGAGCGACGGCCAGGCTCCAGTGGTCGAAGACCTGTCGCTGGGGACGGCCTGCCTGGCCAGGGTCGACCCGGCGGAATCTGGCGTGCTGAACCTGACACTTCAGCGCCATTACTCGGTGATCGATTCGATCGAGAAGCAGGTTGCAGGCGAGATGTTGCTGCAGAAACCGGTCATATCGTTCAGCCGGCTGAACAAGGAGATCGGATCCAGATCGGGCGCCAGCACTCTGGTCGCGCTGACCGGTAAGCGGTTTCTGCTCGTCGAGGTCTGGGCCGACTCGACTAAATAGCGGGCTACCCCGTTTCTGGCCCTATGCGCTGCGCATAGTCTCGATCAGTGACCGGGCGCCCGCCCCCGTCAGTGTTCTTGGCGGGCAATCAGTGGGCGCAGGTCGTTCAGCCGCTTGTGATGCCACGGATCCAGCTTCGTGTCCGGCTGTGACAGCAGCACCAGATAGAGCTTCGCCTTTTTGCGACCTCTCATCGTCCTGGCCGTGACCTTCTGCAGAAAGCCCCGCATGAACAGATAGACC
>CAZANL010000812.1:0-2447 GCA_964486115.1 uncultured Planctomycetota bacterium | reverse complement strand
TCACCCAGGACCAACTCGACGAGGTGATCGCACTACAGAAACGGTACGAACAGGCCGGGAAGAAAGTCCCCTCCATCGGCGAGCTTCTCGCACACAAGGGCTACCTCACCAAGGAACAGGTCATCGCACTGCTCAAGGGCGGCTATAGCGTCCAGCAGGGCCTGTTCGGAGAAATCGCCCAGCGCCTCAAGTTCGCCACCGCCGAACAGGTACAAGCCTCGCTCGAGATCCAGCGTAACAGCTCCCAGAATGGCCGCACACTGCCGGTGGGCCAGGTGATGATCAGCCAGGGACAACTGCGACCCAACCAGATCCTGGCGATTCTTCGCGCGCAAGGCAAGTCAGTGGCCCGTTGTGTCGCCTGCGGAGCGGCCTACAACGTGCCGGACTTCCAGCCCGGACAGTTCACCTGCGCCGCCTGCGAAGGCGTCCTGCTCGAGGTCAAAGATCTCGAGTCGGCCCCCCAGCGTCCTTCCGGACCAGCGACCAAGAAGACGGCCAAGCCCCTGCCTGTGCTGAGCCCGGAGGACAACTACTCCGATTTCCTCATCGAGAACAAGCTGGGTAGCGACCCGTTGGGAGACCTGTATCTGGCAACCGATCCGAAACGGGATCGCCCCGTCTTGATCCGGATCTTCGACCCGAGCCGGATGCTAAACCCGACCTTCAAGAAGCGGTTGCTCGACCAGTCCAAAACCGCTTCCAAGCTGGACCACCCGAACATTCAGAAGATCGTCTCGTTGGGCAAATCGAAAGGTTGCTACTACCTGGCCACCGAACACGTGCGGGGTGAGACCCTGGCCGATAAGCTACGCAGCCGAAATCCGGTGGACTACTCCGAAGTGCTCCAGATCTTCGCGCAAACGGTTGACGCGCTACAGTACGCCCACGACAGCGGCCTGGTTCACGGCGACATCCGACCGGCCAATATCATGATCGGTCGCGACGGCCAGGTCCGCCTGCAAGGTCTGGCAATCCCGTTCGATGACAGCTGCATCGAGCGCTGGTTCAAGACCGGCAAAGGCGGCCTGCAGGCTCTCTACATGGCGCCAGAGCAGGTCAGTGACCAGCATGAGACGGACGAGCGCACCGACGTGTTCGCTCTGGGCTGCACGGTCTACCACGCGCTGACCGGCCTACCTCCTTACAAGGGCAAGTCCCCTGCCGACCTGTTGACCCAGCTCACAGAGCGCGGCGTCCCGTCAGTCCGCAAGAACAATCACGCCGTGCCGAACGAAGCAGCCGACGTCATCTCCAAGATGCTGGCGGTCGAACCGTCTGATCGTCACCAGAGCATGAAAGAGCTCAAGCAGGTAGTCGACACGCTGCCCAAGGATGTCGAGAAGCAGGTCGCATCGATCGACTACTCAGCGGTGCTGGGCGATGCCGCAACTGCCACGCCAGCGGCCGGAACCCAAGCACAGCGTCGCAAGTCCACTCAGGCCACGACAAACGCCGCGGTGAAAACGACCTCATCCGAGTCCTCCGGCAAGATGAAGACGGTGGGCAAGATGAGCTACGCCGAGCTCGTCAGCCAGATGAGCGACGAGGCCGCCGAGGCCGATGAGGCCGAATCGCAGCATAAGGGGCCCAAGTCGCTGATCGAGTTGACGGGCAAGACCGGTTCCGCGTACCGCAGCCTCGAGGCGGGCGAGGGGATCCGTATCCCCCGACCGTTCAAGATCGCGGGGCTGCTGTGCCTGCTCTGCGCCGCCGCTTTCGGCGCCTACGTCGGCCTCAAGAGCCAGTCCGAACAAAAACGGATAAATGCGGTTATCCAGAAGGTTGTAGAGAAGACCAAAACCCCTCCCAAGATAAAGCCAATTGATCCCGGTGCTCTGAAAGAGCGGCGAAAGCTTGCTGAAGAGAAACGCCTACGCGAGGTGGCCGAGGCCTACGCCAAGGCACTCAAGATGGTGGAGAAGAATAATCTGGATGGTGCCATCAACGAGCTCAAGAGAGGGGTCCTCGAACCCCAGGGACTCGGCTGGAAGTATCTGGGCGACGCCTACAACCTGTCCATGCGGGCCCACTTCTACAAGGTCTACACCGACAAATTCGACGAGATGAGCGTCCCGGCCAAGCTGGGCTACCTGAGCCAGGCCAAGCTCGACCAGAAGAAGGCGGCGGCGTATTACCGTCAGCCGGACCAGCAGACTCAGTTCAAGCAGTCGGTGAAGCCATGGATGCCAGAATACGACGAGCAGTTCATGCGGCAGACTCACTCAATCTCACCATTCTGGGACAAGGCAGACCGACGACGCCGATCGAAGATCTTCTATCATGGAAAGATCAAGCGGGCCGGACGCGACATGAGGACCTGGGCCATGGTCCTCACGAATTTCAAGCTCGACTGAAGCGTTCGTTGCGTCAGTTAACGCACGTTCCGTCACAAGCTTGCCCAGCCGCGAGGTCTGTGTTAGTTTTCGACTTTTCCAGGAACGAGG
>CAZANL010000811.1:0-2453 GCA_964486115.1 uncultured Planctomycetota bacterium | reverse complement strand
CCCCGCATGGCCCCGCAAGCTGCTGATCAATCTGCTGCACCTGCTGGGCTACCGCAAGCACAGGCAGCGCGACGGGCGACTGGTCGTTCGACGGCGAAAGTACGAGGCGCGTACGCCCAGGCTCTGGGTCAGCGCGCGCTTCAGACAGCCCAGCGAGTCGAACCCCAGATGACCACCCGCTACGGTGTGATCGGGGCCGGGCTGGCGGGTGCCGCGACCGCCTACCACCTGAGCTACCAAGCGGGAGCCGAGGTGACGCTGCTCGAACAAGAGACCACGCCGGGGGTTCACGCCTCGGGCCAGAACGCCGCGATGATTCGCCAGGTGGTCCCCGATCCCCAGATCGGTGAGCTGGCGCGGGCGGGCGCCGCTTTCCTCCACGGCCAGGCTCAGGAGGCGGGCATCCAGCTGGACCGCCACGGCTCTCTGCTGCTCGGCCGCGGTCCCCAGGCCGAGAGCCTGCGGCAGGACGCGGCCGAGGCGCAGGCCGCCGGGCTGGACGTCCAGCTGCTCGAGCCTCAGGACGTTGTCGCCCGCGTACCGGTGGCCGAGGGCAATCCATTCGAGGTCGCGGTCTGCTGCCCCAACGACGGGGTCGTCGACGTCGCCGGGCTGCTGCACCACTACCTGGCCCAGGCGGGACGGCGAGGTGCCACCCTGCTGACCGACCAGCCGGTCCAGGCGATCGCGCAGGTCAAGGGCGGATGGCGCCTCACACTGCCGGCGAGGACGATGGAGGTCGACGTGGTGGTCAATGCCTCCGGCGCATGGGCCGAGAGAATCGGTCGGATGGCAGGCGCCGCGACGCTGGACCTGACCCCCTATCGGCGCCATCTGATCTATACCGGACCGCTGGCCTGGGCATCCCCGAAGTGGCCGTTCGTCTGGGATGTCTCTCACGGACTCTACTTTCGACCGGAGTCCGCCGGCTTGCTGCTGAGCGCCTGCGACGAGGCAGCGTGGGAACCCGGCACTCCCCCGATGGACCCCACGGTGCTAGACATGCTCAGCGAGAAGCTCTCGGACCATCTGCCCCGTCTGGCCGATCTGCCGGTCAACCGGGTCTGGGCCGGCCTGCGCACCTTCTCACGTGACCGTCGCTTCGTCATCGGCTGGGACTCTCAACGGGACGGTCTGTTCTGGGTCGCGGCCCTCGGCGGGCACGGGGTGACCACCAGCTACGGCGTGGGACAGCTCGCGGCCCGCCTGCTCGGCGAGGGACAGGGCGCCCGCCATCCAGCCTTCGACCCCAATCGGTCGGCGCTTGTACCGGCAACCAGTTGAGGTAAACTCTCACCTTCCGGTGGCCCTCCGACAAACCGGCATCTCGTCAACACATCAGGAGTCGACATATGTGGCGCTTTCTCATCATCCTTGCGATCACCGCCTGTTCGTGCCTGTCCGCCCTCGCACAGGAGGGCAAGATCGAGGTCCGGGCCTGCGGACTGCAGATCGTCGCCCGCGGCTACGGCAAGGACCCCAAGAACTGGAGCGACTACCTCCGACCGCTGCGTC
The DNA here is from genome assembly GCA_964486115.1 of uncultured Planctomycetota bacterium. Taxonomy (GTDB): domain Bacteria; phylum Planctomycetota; class JACQVV01; order JACQVV01; family CAZANL01; genus CAZANL01. The sequence goes on along the minus strand of CAZANL010000811.1, from coordinate 938 downwards.
AGGGACGGGGAACCCGGCTGGCCCTGCTGGTAGTACTGCCGGCCAACCAGATCCTCCATCTCGACCCGATAGCCAGCAGCGTGATGTTGAGCGACGACAAGGACACCATCCTCGGAAACAAGGAGGCGGGCGTCCGAGCCAACTGGGAGAAGACCCGGTTCTACAGCTATCCCCAGATCAGCAAAGACGGCAAGGCCGCGATCATCGACATCATCTCTCCCAAGCTGCCCGGCAAGGGGGCGAGCAAGCTCTTCGCCATGGGGACCGTCATCCTCTCGGTGGGCAAGCAGAAGAAGGCGTTCGAGACCAAGGACTTCGAGTTCAAGCTGGACAAGAAACTAAAGGTCGACAAGTTGAGCCTCAGCGTGTCGAAGATCAGCAAGGCGGGCAAGAAGCTCAATGTCGAGTTCCAGTTCAAGTTCGACGCCACCTGGAACCCGATCCAGGAGATCTCGGTGACCGACGCCGATGGAAAGCCGATCAAGGCCAGGCAGTACGGCTACATCCGCAGCTCGGATTCATGGAGGGTCACCTATCAGCTCGACCAGCAGGTGGACAAGGCCAACGTCACGATGAGCATGTGGACCGACTTCTACGAAGAGAAGATCCCGTTCAAGATCCAGACCGGCTTAGGCCTCGACTAGTCACCCTCCGCTAGCGACCAGCCAACACCAGGACAGGCGGCTTCTAGCGCCGCCTGTCCTTTTTTACGGCGTCCGCCTCCCCCTCCGGAATCGCGCGACACGCGCCCAAACCCCACAAACAACCACCCACATAGCACTTACAACCAATCACCCCGCTCTAGGCTGACGTCTGTCTCCCTCGGGCGCCGGCTCACCGCAGGCCGCGTCATTTTTTCGAGTACGGGCCAGATGGTCCCCGCCCCGCTGCGTGATAGGGGGTGAGTCAACGCAACCGAGCTGATATGCAGCGCCAAA
>CAZANL010000810.1:0-2461 GCA_964486115.1 uncultured Planctomycetota bacterium | reverse complement strand
CGCCCGCGCACACAGCGGCAAGCATGGCCGAGAACTCTGGACCACCGAGCTCGGACCGGCCATCGACTGGTCTGGAGCTGTGCACCAGAACTGCCGTCCGGTGGCCGCACGCGAGGGCGAGCAGATCAGCATCCTGATTCCGCTGCCCAGTGGACAGCTGATGTCGCTCGACGGCAAGACCGGGCGAATCCGCTGGAGCCAGTCGGGTCTCAAGGCCAAGCCGCCCAGCACACCCTTGCTGGTCTGCTCCCCTACGGTCACCGATCTGGATGCGGATGGAGTTCTGGATGTGGTCCAGCCCGTGGGGGCATACCTGTTTTTCTACCGCCTGTCAGATGGCCGCCCACCTTACCCGCGCATGCTCTCGCCCTACCGAAGCTGGTACCGCGGTCAGCCCAAGATCGGCCGCATGGGTCCCGGAAAGGGACTTGTCCTGGCCGACGAAAAGGGCGTGACCGTCTACCGCCTGCCCGACCGGACCCTGCTGTGGCGTCACACCACACGTGACCAGCCGATATTCGAAGGGGTCACACTGGCCGACGTCAATCAGGACGGCACCGACGACATCTTCGTCGGGACGATTGCCGGACGGATGATCCTGCTCGACGGGCGCAACGGAAAGGCTCTCTGGCGCTTCCAATCCGGGGGCGCATTGGTCTTCCCACCGCTGGCCGTTCGCGGGGCTGACCATCCACCGGACAAAAGATCAGGGCCGCCCCCCTGGCTCGCACTCTGCGCATCGTCAGACGGCAAGCTGCATGCCGTTCGGATCGCCCTGCGCACCGTCTCGCATGACTGGCCATCGCCCGATCCATCGGTCGGCGGCCGGAGAGACTACCAGACACTGATGCCACGCCTCGAACGAGAGCGCGCACTCCAGCGACTGAACCGGGCCTTGACGCCGACCGAGAGCCCCACCTATTCGGGCATATCCAACACACTCGCTGAATACCGGGCCAAGGTCGGTGAGGACGCATGGTACCGCTACGGCCAGGCATGTCAGAGGCGGCTGACTTCGGGCGGCCGGGCCGCGGCGCTGGCCGCCGTGGAGGCCGCACTGAAGCTACGCCCCCAGCTCTATCACGCTCGACTGCTGCGAGCGGAGCTACTGGCCGACGCTAAACGAACCGACGAGGCCCTCGAAGACCTGGAGCCGTTGAGAACGACAGGAACCAGCACCTGGCGCACCCATCAGCTGCGAGGGCGGCTGCTGCTCGGCAAGGGCCTTCCCGCACAGGCCGTACACGACCTCTCGGAGGCGGTGCGACTCGAGCCCACCAGCCGGAGCAGCCGCCTGTTAAGAGCCAGGGCGTTGATTTCCCTGAAGCGCTGGGGGCACGCCAAGGCCGACCTGGACCTGCTGATCAGCAGCTACCGCAGGACGCCAAGAGAATGGTTCTTGCGGGGTAGAATGTGGGAGCTCCAGCAAGAGTGGAACAGGGCACTGGACGACTACCGAGAGGCGCTGAGCAGCTTCAGAGCAACAGCACAAGGCCAGGGCATCACACTTGAGAAGCCGATCAAGACCATCCAGCAAGCGATCGAGCGCGTCGAGAAGAAACGTGGCCAGCGCTAGTCACTGACCACCTTCGTTTCTCAGCGCAGCTCAGCGGACGTTCGCCACACACAAACAGGCAACCCTCCAGGCTCTGCCTGACGACTAGCGCGGATTTTCAGCGTACACCGACGGACGGCCTCGGCCCCTCAACGGACCCCTCGTTCAACGAAGTCACAGGACGTATTCAGCGAGAAGCAGTCGTTGGAGAACCTGCGGTCTGACACCCTGCCGTCCCGGGTCGGGCATGACCTGGCAGTACTCGAGACTGCCGAGGCACTCCGAGACATCCTCGGCAGCCGCGATGCGTTTCGTCCCCCGTCACGCGCGAGTTTTCCGGTTCGACTGTCAGCGCAACGCCGTCAGGGCATGCGTCAACCCCTGGGGGCTGCCGGCCTTGCCTTGCAGCCGCCCTCCTCGTCCTCCACCACGCCCATCGATCGCCTGCATGACGACCGGTCCGGCCTCGGCGACCACCGCCTCCGGCCCGGCAACGAGGAACACTCCGGCGCCGACGAGCACCAGCAGGCAGTCAGGCCGCCGCTGCTCGAACTGACTCGCGACCTGCTGCAGAAACGGCAGGTCGGCATCCGGCTGCGACCAGCCGACGACCGAATCCGCCTGGCCCGCGAGCTTTTCGCCCAGCGAGTCGGCCAACGACACCCGCAGCTGGCGAACCTCCTTGTTCCGCTCCCTCAGCGAAGACTGGATCCGATCCAGCTGCTCGATGTGCTCCCCGGGACCGCAGGTCAGCCGTTCGGTGAGAGCCTGCTCTCGGGCCAGAGAATCCGACAGGCGCCCGGCGACTCGTCCTCCCGCCAGGTAGCGCAGACGCAGTCGGCTGCGGATCTTCTCCGTTCCGAGCAACACGATGGTCTGCAGCTCAGCGGTGCTGGCCACGTGAGT
>CAZANL010000809.1:0-2463 GCA_964486115.1 uncultured Planctomycetota bacterium | reverse complement strand
GGTCGATCTGTCACAGATGCGACTGTTCATCAGCGGCAGCGCACCGCTGCCGCCCGAGATCTGGACCCGCTTCGACGAGCGCTGGGGACATCGGATCCTCGAACGATACGGGCTCACAGAAACCGTGATGAACGCCTCCAATCCATTCGACGGTCCGCGCAAACCCGGCAGTGTCGGCCTGCCGCTTCCCGGAGTACAGGTCAAGCTGGATCCACCCGAGGAGGGCGAGATCTGCGTCAGGGGCCCCAATGTCTTTCGCGAATACTGGAACAGGCCAGAGGCAACCGAGAACGTCTTCGACGACGAGGGCTATTTCCGCACTGGAGACATGGGACGATTCGACGAGGACGGTTACCTGACGATCTGCAGCCGGATCAAGGAGTTGATCATCTCCGGCGGGTACAACGTCTATCCCCGGGAGGTGGAGGAATGTGTGGAAACCCACCCCAGCGTCACGGAGTGTGCGGTGGTCGGTCTGCCAGACACCCAGTGGGGTGAGCGGGTCACCGCCTTCGTGGTGCTGACCGAACACACCGACCCCGAGGCGCTCAAGCTACACGTCAAGGAGCGCCTGGTCGCCTACAAGGTGCCCAAAGAGTTTCGGGTACTCGACGCCTTGCCGCGAAACGCGATGGGCAAGCTGATGAAAGCCGCGCTCAAGACCTGAGACGCACCTGAGAGTCACCCTTCAATCCAACGGCTGGCCCAAGGTGATTTTTTTTCGCCGGTGCCGACCCTGGCGCTCGATTCAGGTCGACGAGCCCCCTCGTGCAGGTAATTACGTAACGGCGTTACTTTTTGAAGCAGACGTGGATGTCCGACTCCTCGGCTATTTCCTCACGACGATAGCGTCCCGAGGTGGCCTTGATCCCGTGAATCAAGCGAACCAGATCCTTGTGAAAGCGCCGGATCGAGGTGTGACGCAGCGGATAGGGCTGCAGGGCTTTCTCGACCAGTTGATAGACCCGGTCGGGCAAGTTGGGCCGGACTTCCGCCAGGGGATCGATCCCGTGAGACGCTTGACGCAACAGAGCTTCGTTGAGCGAGTTCCCATACATCGGGGGAGATCCGGCCAGCATGTGGTACAGAATGGCACCAACAGAGAAGACGGTCCCACGCTCATCTAGCTGCTGGTCGCCGCGCAGGATCTCAGGCGCCGTGTAAAAAGGGATCATCTGCCGCTGGCTCTCGAACAGATCGAACTCCTTCCGCGGATCCTTCGGCATGCCGATGCCTATCACCTTGACCGTCCCACACTGGCTCAGAAGGATGTTAGCGGGCCTCAGGTCGAAATGACGGAGATCCGACTGCTTGGCCACACAGAGGGCCTCGGTCACTCGGCGGATGATCTTCAGCGACTCGTACTGATCCATCCGGTCGATCTTATCCAGCTGGCAGCGCAGGCTCCGGCCGGGCATGTATTCCATGGCCATATAGTGCATGCGTCCCTTGCGCCCAAAGACGTAGGTCCGCTGAACATTGCGGTGCTTCAGCTTGAGCGCGCGACGGGCCACCTCTTGAAACTCTGGATCGTCGACGACCTCGGGGTTGAGCACCCTCAAGACCATCAGCCGTTTCTTCTCTTCCTGCCGCACGCGGTACAAGGTCCCGGTGGTGTCGCAACCAATCTTACCCAGGATGCAAAAACGACCTATGGCCGATCCGGTTCGCAGGCAGTCCCCGTTCTTGATGCCAAAATCCATCTCTCGTGCTCCTTAAAGTGCCGCTTCACCCATCCTGGCCGCAAAATTCGTACCAGTGAGCAAATCAAATTGTGCGCAACCTGAGAAATTCAGTGTGATCGAGGGGTGAGAGCCTCCCCACCTGCTCCCAGGACACTGCGCCCCTCTTCGAACATGCGACAGCGCCGTGAACGTCTCATCACCCCACTCGGTACAAACTCTCTGTACGAGATCAGATGTCGCCTGGTTACGGCGGGGAGCTGGACAGGGCTGCGCGCAGACATCTGTGGGCCCCGACATGTGCACGCGTGTGAGCGCGCGGGAAGGGCCAGGCAAGGAGAGCACCCCTTAAGCTCGTGAGAAGCCGGGATCTTTTTCACCCAGTTGCCGGCCAGATCGAAGCATCCTAGACTGTTACGCGGCACCTGACACACCTGGTAATCAGCTTACCACCGCAGCAGAATATCCAGCCAACATGAGGTTGTCGCTGAGACGGTGTGCTCTCCAAACAGCTCGATACGAGGTAGCGTACAATTCGCATCGAGTGTGGTGCACGTTCGAAGTGAGACCGTCGGGGAGTAAACCCATGTACAGCAAGAAAGTCGTCGCGCTGCTCTTTTCAGCTGCGCTGTTGGTCTCGGCGCAGACCGTAGGGGCCGACACCAAGAGCAGTCAGCCGATCACGTTGAAGATCACCCGCTTCGAACACACGCCCCACGGTGGAAAGGCCGGGCATACGGCCCGGATAGCGCAGGCGAGGATCCGGGGTGACCGTCTGGTG
>CAZANL010000808.1:0-2465 GCA_964486115.1 uncultured Planctomycetota bacterium | reverse complement strand
GCGGCATCTGTTGTATCAGATCCTCAGCGAGGAACAGATCACCCGGTTCGAGTCGGATGGCGACCTGGACTTTGCTTACGGCATTCCGGGTGTGGGACGGTTCAGGATCAATGCATTCCAGCAGCGAGGATCGATTTCCATTGCCGCTCGGAAGGTCAACGTATCGATTCCAAGTTTCGCGGAATTGAACCTGCCGGTGAGTCCGTTCAACAAGATCACCCGAATGCAACAAGGCCTGGTGATCGTCGCCGGGGTCACGGGCAGCGGGAAGTCGACGACACTGGCGGCGATCATCGACGCCATCAACCAGCGTCGTCGCTGCCACATCATCACGATCGAAGATCCAATCGAATATCTCTACAACGACAAGAAGGCCTTCATCAACCAGCGGGAGGTCGGCATTGATGTGTCCTCCTTCAAGGAGGCGCTGAAGTACATCGTGCGGCAGGATCCCGATGTCATATTGATCGGCGAGATGCGAGACAAGGAGAGTTTTCAGACGGCACTTACGGCTGCCGAGACCGGCCATCTGGTCTTCTGCTCGCTGCATAGTTCGACCGTGCCGCAGACATTGGGTCGAATCCTCGATCTGTTCCCGCCGGAGCAGCACGAAGCGATGCGGAAGCTGCTGATGTTCAATCTCAGGGCGATCGTCTGTCAGAAGCTACTGCCCTCGATCAAGGAGAATATCGACCGAGTACCGAACACCGAGGTCATGCTCTCCGACGCGACTTCGGCCAAGCTGATCAGCGAGGAGAGAGACCAGGAGATCGGGGATCTCGTACGATCGGCGGGGACCGATGATATGCATGATTTCAACCAGAGTCTGGTGAACCTGATCAACAAGGGACTGATCAGCAAGCGGGTTGGCCTGTCTGCATCGCACAATCCTGAGCAACTCGAGATGAACCTGCGTGGCATCGTGCTGGGTGACGACAAGCGCATACTCGGCGGTAAGCGATAGCCATTCATTCGCCCTCCGCGCTGGCGCATAGGGCTACGCGAGACACTTAGATTACGAGGGTCTGGACCGGAATGACGGCCCGGGTCAGGCTTCCGAGCGGGTGCAGATGCTGGCAACCGTCAATGCTGAAGGGGTGATCGGCCTTCAGGAAGCCGACGCCCGAGACACCCTCGAGTTCTTCACTCGATAGAAGGCAGCGCAGATGCGGGCGTTGAGCGACGCCCGTCGCGGCAAATGGCTGGGCAATTTTCTCGGGGACCTACCCCTGGCCAGCTGCGGTATCTTTGTCGGGCCCGACCGGATCGCGCGCTGGCACGACGTGGTCACCGACACCCGAATCGTCGTAGTGCTTCGAGTGCACCAGACCGAACGAAGATCCGAGCGGCGAAGTCGTCGAGCTCGGGGTCACCTGGCCTAAACCGGATCGTACACGGCGGTTCAGGGTTTGAATTTGCGGGGCGGCGTACGCGCCTCAGCTAGCGTTTCTTGACCAGCTTGAGCATTTCGCCCCGGCTCGATAGAGCGAACAACTCCATCCGATTGACCTTGTTGGCGATATTGCGCAGTCGTGGGTCGCCGCCTTGGGTACCGTCGCGGAAAGCGTTGCTGGAGGACTTGAAACCCATCACCACCTCGTCATCGTTACCCACTATCACGAGCTGCACGATGTCCTGAGCCGTGGATTTTTGCGAGATGATATCGCAGATGATTCTCACGACGTATTGCAGTTCATCGACGAACTGGCTGGGCAAGCCCCGTGTTTCAGCGTACGAACGGGTGAGGGTTTCGAGTTGCGGCATGAACTGGGCGATTGCTGGGACCTTCAACTCGACGATTGTCGGGTGCAGCTGCTTGAAATCGTTTATCTGGCCGAACTCGTCGATGGTGAAGTAGGATTCACAGCGCGGACACTTGTAACTGCCCGCATTTGGAACCTCGAGCAGACCGCTGCAGTAGCTGCAGCTGGTGTCGAGAGGGAAATCTGCCGGGTCGGCAGGGGCCTCCGCCTCGATCGCGTTTTCGGCCTCGGCCACGACAGCCTCCTCGGCCACGACAGCCTCCTCGGCCACGACAGCCTCCTCGGCCAAGGATGCCATCTCCGCGTCCATCGGTTCGATGTCGTCCAGGCCGAAGTCCTCTATGTCGAGGCTATCGAACTCTGGAAGCTCCTCCGCTTCCAGAGGTTCAACCGGTACAGCGACCTCGGATTCTTCCTCCTCGGGTGCCTCTACGTCTGCCGGCACGGCATCTGCCGGGCTGTCACTGTTGGCAGATACGGTGCTGAGCGCGGCGTTGGTACTCTCGTGGATCACAAAAAGGGTCAACAGCCCGAGCATGTCGAAGATGTCGCGGATCTTTTGGGACACCTCGGCCAAAAAGAGGTTGCCGCCAGCCTCGGTGAAGCGGTCGGCAACCTTGACCATCAGCCCCATCCCGGTGCTGTTGATGTACTTCACTTCCTTGAAGTTCAAGATCAGGCAACGACAGCCATCCTCGATCA
>CAZANL010000807.1:0-2467 GCA_964486115.1 uncultured Planctomycetota bacterium | reverse complement strand
ACGCTGACGCTGGCCTGTGACTTCCCACTGGCAGCGGTGAGCTTGACCCGGATCGAGGGCTCACCTTGCAAGTCCGCGGTCGTCACAGGCCGATTACCCGTCGAGGTGCACGAATAGTGACTCAGCAATAACACGAAAAGCAGCCCCGTACCTGCCAGTGCCATCCACTTCCGCAGGTGTCGTTCACGCGCGTTGGCGTATGTTTCCCAGCTCACCGGAACAGACTCCCCTGCTTTCCAGACAAGCCCAGCCCGAGTTCGATGGCCTGCTGCCCTAGCTCGCGTCCCCGCGGGGTCTTACACAGATAACCCTGACGAATCAAGTATGGCTCGTAGACCTCCTCGACGGTCTGTTCTCTCTCGACATCCATCTGGGCCTGAGTGTTGTCCCCGACCGGGCCGCCTCCGTGCAGCACCAGGCCTTCGAGGATTTTGCGGTCCGTGCCGTCCAGGCCCCAGCGATCGATGCCCAGCCGGCTGAGGCCGAGTTTCGCCGCCGGCAGATCGATCTCACCGTTGCCTTCGACCTGGGCCACGTCCCGCACCCGGCGCAAGATGCGATTGGTCAGCCGCGGCGTGCCCCGACTGCGAGCTGCGATCAGCGCAGCGGCTGGGACCTCCAGGGCCACGTCGAGCAGCCGCGCTGAACGCAGGGCGATCTGCTCGAGCGCCTCGACGTCATACAACTCCAGCTTCTCGTGAATGGCGAAGCGGCTCCGCATCGGCGCCGAGAGCAGACCCTCTCGAGTTGTCGCCCCAACCATCGTGAAGGGTTCGAGGTCAAGCCGGATCGAGCGACTGCTCGGTCCTCGATCGATGATGATGTCGATCGCGTAGTCCTCCATCGCGATGTACAGATACTCCTCCACCACGGTGCTCAGCCGGTGGATCTCGTCGATGAACAACACGTCCCCTCGACCCAGGTTGGTCAAGATGCCTGCTAGATCGCCGGCACGCTCGATAGCTGGGCCGCTGGTTGCGCATAACTCGCTACCCAGTGACCGAGCGATGATGTGGGCCAGGGTGGTCTTGCCCAGCCCAGGAGGTCCGCTGAGGAGGGTGTGGTCAAGCGCCTCGCCCCGACCACGGGCCGCTTCGATATAAACACGCAGGTTGTCCGCGACCTGGTTCTGCCCGACGAATTCGTCCAGCGTCTTGGGCCGCAGCGCTCCCTCGAGATCCACCTCCTGCGCCTCGGGAAGTGAGGATACAAGCCGATTGTCCAGAGTACTCTCCGGAGTGTTCTCCGGAGTACTCTCCGGAGTGTTCTCCGGCACGCCGTCCAGCCCCCTCACCACTGTATGTTTACCCCCCCCTTGCGGCCCTTGCAGGAACAGGACACCTTGTTTAGTTGCCGGACTGGCCCGTCATCATCCGGGTGACGAGCCCCGGCTCCCTGGTATCGCCGTATTCTGCCGGATTTCGGCTGACCGACTCAAGCACGATCAGTGGAAACAACGCCACGCCGGCCCAGAAACCGACGCCTTGGAGCGAATACAGCGTCTGGGTATGTGTCCAAGCACCGTAAAGTTCCACGGCCTGCGCACCGATCAGCACGCCGAGGAGAATCGCGCCCAGCGGATAACGCATCATCCTCTGGCCGAGTACCGCAATGCAATAGACCCAGAGCAGCGTGCTGACATGGGTCAGAAACCGACTCAGGCTCCGCGGACCCACCGACTCCTCGACGTCCAGCACCAGTGGATCCCCCCCGATCTGACCCTGCATCATCCACTGAACGTGCAGGAACAGGGCGGCGAGCAAGAGGAACGCATAGATCAGGACCGCCCCATCCTTTCGACTCAGGTGGATCAACAAAAGCAGCGCCCAGACCTCGTAGAGGTAGAGCACGAAAACCCCTTCACCGCTCGGAGGGTTGATCTGCCGCTTCAAGCGATTGTTGCACGCCCCACAACGAAAGTCCTGGCGACTCGCCGCCGAAAGCGGAGAATCCTGCCGACAATTCTCGCAGTGATACGTGATCTCGGCCCCTGCCGCATCTTCACTCTCCGCCAAGGCGGTGATCAAAATGACCGGCAGCGCTCCGCAGAGTATGAACAGCAGCCCCAGAATACTCGAACTGCGCAGCAAGAACCCCTTCAGGCCCTTCTCGGGCGGGGGTGCCGGCTGCTCTTCCTTCTTGGGACCAGCCGGCGTCTCTGGCGAGACCTTCGCCGTGCCCTGCTGGCCTCTCATCTCGCGCCTGATACGCTCCTTCAGCACCGCCCTGGTGTCATTCGAATCGACCTCTCGCCCGGCCACTCCAGCCGACGGCTGAGCGGATGTCTGCTGCATACGCCCAGCTTGAGGCTGGGCCGACTGCGACTCTACAGCTGGGCGATTCGCCGGCGCAGTGGCGGCGGCCGGCGGGGCAGGCGCTGCGGGCAACGGCGGCACCGGCGCGGCGGGCGTCGACTGCACGGGAGGCGTCGGCGCGGCCGGCGGGACAGGCGCTGCGGGCAACGGCG
>CAZANL010000806.1:810-2469 GCA_964486115.1 uncultured Planctomycetota bacterium | reverse complement strand
CGCTGGCCGACACAGATCATCATTGCGGCGATCTTCATCGGCGGTCTGGCGCCGGCGGGTCTGGCCGGTGTGCTGTCGGCCGGCGCGGTGGTCGCCATCGCGGTCCTGGGTATCGTGATGACGTTTGTCGTCTCGTGGGCCCTGTCGAGCACGGTGTTGCGCGGCGAGGTCTCCAGCTTCAGCCTGGAGCTGCCGCCTTACCGCCCCCCGCGAGTACTGCAGACGCTATACACCTCGCTGATCGACCGGACGCTGATCATACTCTGGCGTGCGGTGATCTTTGCGCTGCCGTGTGGCGCCGCGATCTGGCTGATCTGCAACATCCACCTTGGTGGAGCCAGCCTGGCGCACCATATAGTCAGTGGGCTCGACGGTCCCGGGCTGTTCATCGGGCTCAACGGTGTGATCCTGCTGGCCTACATCGTCGCGATTCCGGCCAACGAGATCGTCATCCCGACGATCCTGATGCTGACCGTGATGACCGGTGGTATGACCGGTCTGGGTTCGGGGCCGGGCGTGATGTTCGAGGGGCCGGAGGGGAGCGTGCGCGAGATCCTGGTCGGTGGGGGGGGCTGGACGCTGCTGACGGGGATCAACCTGATGTTGTTCAGTCTGCTGCACAATCCGTGCAGTACGACGATCTACACCATCTGGAAGGAGACGCGCAGCGTCAAGTGGACCCTCTGGGCTTCGCTGCTGCCGGTGGCGATGGGCCTGGTCGTCTGCTTTCTGGTGGCCCAGGTCTGGCGGCTGGTGAGCTGAGCAGCCAGCTAACAGACCCCCGCTAGGTGCTGCCTGACATCTCGGGCGAGCTTACTCGGCAGAGATGTCAGACAGTACCTAGTGGATCACCACGAAAGATCCGTCGGCCTGGGCGAAGGCGGCCGGCGCGGTGTGGCGGTCGACCTTGGCCGCCGAGCGACCGATATTTCCGATCGGCTTGCCGTTGCTGGCGTGGACCTGCCAGGCCAGCGTGGTCTGGCGTCCCTTCAACTCCAGCCAGACCAGGATTCACTCTCCCCTGGCGTTCGTCGCCAGGCTCGGGCTCTTCTGGAACTGAGTGCTCTCCGGGGCACTGGCGGTCCAGCTGGCCTTCGACGTTCCCGACTCGAGGTGGCTGACGTAGACCTTTCGCTTGGTGCGCCAGGCGGCGTAAACGCCACCGTCGCCGATAGCGATGGCCGCCCGGCTCTCGGGGCAAGCGCGGGCCCGGGTGGGCATCGGGTGGGTCAACACCAGCACGAAGCTGCTGGCGTGGTTGCGCGAAACGACCAGGTAGCTGTTGCGGTCCGTGGCCGTCGCACCGCGAAAGACGACGTACACCTGGCCCTGGGCGTCGACGCCGGCGCGCAGGGTGCAGCAGATGCAGGCGCCGAATGCGCGTGGTTTCTCGAACAGCGCGTTTTCCTGGGCGAAGGTCTTGCCCTCGTCACCCGAGCGGGCGACGTAGACCCGTCGGATTCCGGGCCCCGACAGCGAGGCCATGCCCCGCGCACCGGCGTGCCAGAAGATGTAGACGTTGCCCTTGTCGTCGGCCGCGATCGAACTGCCGGCGCCCACGCCGTACCGTGTGCGGATGACGTTGCGCTGCGGCTCGAACGTCCCAGCGCCGGGTAGCATTCGCGCGTACAGTAGCGGCTGCTCGCCGTTGGGTCCGGT
>CAZANL010000806.1:0-777 GCA_964486115.1 uncultured Planctomycetota bacterium | reverse complement strand
CCTTCGCCCCGACCCAGGCCACGTGTACCGCGCCCCCGTTGCCGAGTGCCAGGTGCGCCCCGCCGATGCCCATGAACAGCGTCGCGCAGCCGGGCTGGCTGTTGACCCGGATGGCCTTGCCGAAGGCATTGCCGCCGGTGGTGTGGGTGTAGTAGATGTCGCCCAGGGACTTTCCTCGCTTGAAGTAGACCATGTGGGTCTCGCCTGCGGCGTCAACGGCGACCTGGGGTGCCAGACCGCCCCCTGGTATTCTCATCGTCACGACGACGGGCTCGGATGCCGCCGCGATCAGTGGCAGGAAAAGGGAGAGCAGTAGGATTGGCCAGCGCATTGGGAGTCTCCTCGAATTGTCCCCGGCGAAGTTACCAGATCGTCGGGGGACCGGTCAATTCGAGAGGAAGCGCTTGGAGAACTCGGCCGACAGCTTGGGCGGCATCTGCTTGTCCTGCTGGATCAGCCGGTGGATCTTCTGCGGGTCGGCGGTCGTTGCCTGGCTTACCTCCCGGGCGGCCTTGATGAACAGCACCGCCTTCTTCTTCAGGACTTGCCGGAGCAGTGGGCGCAGCTGCTTGCCGAGCAGGTGGAGCGTCCCTGCCTTGGCCCGGAAGTAGATGTCGGCGTTGGTGTAGACCCCCTTCTCGGTGGTCTTGTAGGAGAGAATGATCATCGCCGAGCCGTGGACTTTTTGTCCGAGCGGCAGCTTGAAGTGCCCCTCGGCCAGGAACAAGCGATAGAGCTGTCCGGACTTGGGGAAGCTGGTCAGTGGGCGGATCGTCG
>CAZANL010000805.1:0-2472 GCA_964486115.1 uncultured Planctomycetota bacterium | reverse complement strand
CCATATAGCCGGGCGAGGCGACGGCATTACGCTGGCCTGCCTCGCTCCGAAAAAACGCATGGGGTGGTCTAGCCATGGCCCTGCTTCAGTATACCGTACGGAGTGACTGCAACCGAACTCGCCACAGCACCCGCACGCTAGAGCCCACCCGGCGAATCTCTGCGACCAGATCACCGACGCCGGGCTTGCCCACCTCAAGGGCTTCACCAAGCTGGAGGCGCTCGACCTGCGCGACTGCAAGCAGATCACCGCCGCCGGGCTGGTGCATCTCAAGGGCCTCACCAAGCTGTCAGCGTGTCAAGCCTCGGGCAGCAAGATGGACTTCAGACAGATGTCGAGCAGCCGCAGATCCGCGGGCGGGCAGCTGATGCCGCTGCCGGCCAGGCCCTCGCGGGTCTGCGTGTCGTCGATGCTGGGCAGCCCGCCGAGGTCCAGTTCCTCGACCAGCGCCGTGAAGGCGAACAGGGCGTCCAGCTGCAATGCGTCGGCGGGCTGCGCGTAGAGTCGCATGCGCCAGTCTGCGATCGACAGCCGCTCCAGGGGGCGGCCTTGCGCGTTCGACCACTCGACCAGCGCGCTGAGCTTCAGCGGACTTTCGTTGGTCAGGTGGAACACCCCACCGATCGAATCGGGACGTCTGGCCAGGGTGACGATCGCGCGGCTGACGTAGTCGACGGGCACCAGATCGAGGCACAGCGGCACGTCCGGAGCGGCGCCCAGGGCCAGCGCGCCCTCGATCACCCGGTAGAACAGATCCTTCGAGTTCCCGGCTCCGCTCTCGGTGTGGCTGCTGATCGTGCCGGGGCGAAAGACCGCCACGGGCAGGCCGGCAAGGCCGGCCTCGCGGACCAGCTGCTCACCGACCCACTTGCTTTGCGCGTATCCACCGTAGAGCCGCTCGACCCCCGGTGCACGCTCGACTTCCATCAGCCGCGTGTCTGGCGGATGACCGGTCAGCGGGAAGACGGACGTCGTCGAGATGTGAAACAGCGGCACCCGACCGGCCGCGGCCGCGAGGCGAATCAGCGTCTCGGTACCGTGCACGTTGACCGGCGCGAGGGCGGGGAAGGGTGCGTTGAGGTTGACCGACGCCGCGGAGTGATACACCGCGTCGATCGTCTCCACCAACCCGTCGTAACAGGCATCGCTCAGCCCCAGCTTGGGCTGCGAGACGTCGCCGGCCAGCACCACGACCCGCTCGGCCAGCTGCGGCTGCCACAGGCCGTAGCCGCGCAGCACCTGCTCGAGGCGCTTCTGTCCGGCGGGCCCGTCTTCGGCGCGCACGATGCAGTGCACGCGCACTGGACTGTCCGTCAACAGGTCCACCAGCAGAAACGCGCCGAGAAAACCGGTGGCGCCCGTGAGCAGCACATCGCGCGGCGCCTCCACGATCTTTGCCGGAGGCAAGACCAGTGGCGGCTCGAGTCGCGCGGCCGCGACCAGATCGACGGCCGACTCCATGTCTTGTAGCGGCTCGGGATCCTCCAGGGTCTGAATCAGTGTCCGGAGGTAGTCGACCGTCGTCTGCGACAGATTCTCGATCGTCTCCGGCCGGTACACGGCCCCGCTGTACGCCCACTCGATGACGAAGCGCCCGCCCGCGATCCAGCTGGTTATTTCGAGGGCGTAGGGTCGCCGACCCAGCGGGCTGCGATCGGCCGCCACACCTGGGTCGGTAGAGCGCTCGAAGTACGGCGAGCTCGCGAGTAGCGGATCCAGGTTGCCCAGGTAGTTGAACACCACCCCGGCCGGCGCCGCGGCACTCGGGTCGAATCGAATGGGATCCGGGACTGCGTCGAGCCCGCGCTGGACCGCCGCCAACAGGCTGGCCGCGTCGTTCGCCTGCGGTAGCGTCAGTCGCGTGGGGTAGAGCGCCGTGAACCACCCGACCGTCCCGCCGACGTCGGGCAGACCCGAGTGATCCGTGCGCCCATGGGACTCGAGATCGATCCGAACCGTGCGGTCCCCTGTCCACTCGGCTAGCGCCTGGCCCACGGCGCCGACCAGCAGTGCCTCGATGCAGCTTCCGCGTCCGGGTGCGCTGATCAGCTCCGCGGTGTGATGTGCGTCGAGCATGCCGCGAACAATACGCGCGTCCGACTCACGGTTGGAGCCGCCCGGCACGTCCTCGGGCAGCATACCGGCTTCCGACTCGCCGGGAAGTGCCTCGACCAGCTCGGTGTGCGCGACCGCCCAGTCTCCGAAGGGGCACACCGGACCGAGGGGCCGGCCCTCGAGCAGCGCCTCGAGCTGGTCGAGCAGGATGCGCCAGGAAAGTCCGTCGACGATCAAGTGGTGCAAGGTCAGGAACAATCGCTGATGGCCGCCCTCCGGCGGCTCGAAGAGGACGGCACGCGCTAGCGGGCCGTCGCTCAGGTCGAGGCTTGCCTGGGCCCGCATCGTGGCCGCGCGCAAGATGGTCGAGGGATCGGCGCAGCCCTCATCACACCACCCGAGGCTGTGGAGATCACC
>CAZANL010000804.1:0-2478 GCA_964486115.1 uncultured Planctomycetota bacterium | reverse complement strand
GACCCACCACCTACAACATGTTGTATGATGGTGAGTCAACCGGATAGCCAGAACGCCGATTAAACAATGACGGGAGCAAGTGTTTTGGAACAGGATCCGAATCTCACCTATCTGTTCGCGGCCTACAGCCTTCTGTGGGTTGTCCTGTTCGGCTATCTCGTGCGCTTGCGGCGGCGAGAGCAGGAGTTGTCAGAAGTTGTCCGGCGACTCACCAATTCGGCCGCTGGTCAATGACGGAAGTAGTGGTTCTTAAACGAGTTATACCACATGTAGTAGCCTGGCAGAGGTTGTTGACAGCGATTTTCTGAGCGTGTTATATTCATCATAAGAAAGAGCCCGCGCTGTCTGACGCAGAATCACCGTCCGAGGAACAAGCATGTCCCTTTCCGCCGGCAAAAAAACGATGATCGAGATGGAAGTGAACCGTGTGCAGGTGAGTTCGCGTTCCTACCATCGGGTCATTCTCAAGGAAAAGGATGGGGACGCCTCCTTGCATATCGTCATCGGACCCACTGAAGCCCGGGCGATTTCCCTCGCTCATAGCGGACAGAAGCCTGCCCGGCCCCTCAGTTACGATCTCGTTTGCTCGCTCCTTCAGGAGTCGGGCAGCCGAATTCAACGGGTGTCTATCACGGATCTGCAGGACGGCATTTACTATGCTGAGGTGCAGCTGAAGAACGCGGACAACTCGACAACGGCACTTGATTCAAGACCGAGTGATGCCATCGCCCTTGCCCTTCGCGCCAATGCCCCGATTTTTGCGTCCGAAGCGGTACTGCAAGAAGAGGCGGAGGCCGCCGAAGACGCCGCCCGCGAAGAGGACGAACTGGCATTGGAAAGTGGGGAAGAGCCCACGGCGGATGGTATCAGCGCTGCCATCGCGGACCTCATGCAGAGAGCCAAGACATCGACGGATACCCCCCTCAGCGAGGTGGATCAGCTCAAGAAGCGGCTTGACCAGGCAGTCTCGGAAGAGGCCTTTGAAGAGGCCGCGCGATTACGCGATCTCATCACCGAGCTTACGCAGCAGGGGGGTTAGGTCCCCGCCGATGAACAAGCAGCAAGATTCCAACCGCAAGAAACGCCTTCTTCAGATGAGCGTCAGCAAGGTAGCCCCATTCCTGCGACCTGAACAACCACTTGTCTGGCTATGTGAGAAGGACAGCGACAGCCATCCAAGGCTTCTGCCCATCGCTGTCGGCGAGTTCGAGGCCGCGGCGATCCAGATGCCTCTGGGGGAAGACAAATCGCTGCGTCCGATTTCCTACGACCTGCTTGCCTCCATGGTGCGGCAACTGGGTGTTACCGTCCGTCGTGTGGTCATCCATACCGTGCGCCGCCAGGTGTTCCTCGGTTCCGTCCTGATCGAGAAGGAAGGCGAGCTTCGCGACATTGACACGCGCCCAAGTGATGGTATCGCTCTGGCTCTGCGGTTGGGCATCCCGGTGTTCGTTACCGAAGAGCTTCTGGATGAATCCGGCCTTTCCACTGAGGAAGACAGCGGCGATGTGGACGATGCCATTGCCCGTTTCAGCGAAATGGAACCGCAAACCCCCGAACTGCTCGCTGATGCTGGCGATGACAGTGAGGAGGAAACGACAACTGAGCAACCCCTGCTGCCCCGGGCATCTACCACTCAGAAACAACAACCGACCAAGAACAGTCACGAGGCAACCCTCCTGCAGTTACAGAACCGCCTGCAGCAGGCCGTGATGTGTGAGCAGTACGAGGAGGCAGCAGTATTGCGCGACCAGATCGAGCGCCTCGCCGACGAAACCCAGCCCTGATTGCCGGTCGCTCCTCGAGTGACCCCCTGTCTTGCTTCATTGTCCGTGCGCTTCCACCAACAACATCTTGCTGACTCGATCTTGCGGTGGGGACCGTTGGCGCTGCTGCTGCTACTGGTTGCTTGCGCTGACGACGACCCCCGGTACGCGTCCCCCTTGGCCACCTACCAGACCTATGTAGAGGGCGTGGTTGCGCAAGACACCCTTGCCGTGTGGGATTGCTTCAGTCACAGCATGCGAGAAAGCGAGTACGGCTCCGACTACGTCAACTGGCAGAAACGGTGGAACGCTGAAATCGCCGAGTTGACCCGGTCTGCTCGGCGCCGACAGATCGCCGAGGAGGGACCAATCAACGATCGCATCGCCTTTCTCCGCTTCGATTCTACGACGCTGGCTTCCTCCAGAGTGACCCCATTCTTCTACTTCATTCGCGACCCCGATGGGTGGAAGATCACTTCCTACCTCGACAGCACCTTCCACGCAGAGCTGGAGCGAGCCATCGTGGAAGGTGAATTCAGTATCCCAGGATACTGACCCGAGACCGATTTTTGGCTGAACCTTGCCAGAGAAGCTCTGATCAGTATGTACAGTTGTTGAAGGGATGTCAGATTCTTCCGATATAATCAATACTTGGCAATCTATGGCTGTCACCTGCCCATCAGGGCTTTTATGACGATGCGAATCAGATACG
>CAZANL010000803.1:0-2478 GCA_964486115.1 uncultured Planctomycetota bacterium | reverse complement strand
GACGGAAAAGACTAGTAGCTCCGGCAACAAATCAAAGACCCCTGCACTGGATGCGTTCGGTCGGGACCTCACGGAGTTGGCCCGCCAGGGGAAGCTGGATCCGGTGATTGGCCGAAAGCAGGAGATCGAACGCGTCATCCAGATTCTCTCGCGACGCACCAAGAACAACCCCGTGTTGCTGGGCGAGGCAGGCGTCGGCAAGACCGCCATCGTCGAGGGTCTGGCTCAGAACGTCATACACGGCGAGGTGCCGGAACTGCTGAGAGACAAACGCATCGTGGTCCTAGACCTGGCGATGATGGTCGCGGGAACCAAGTACCGTGGTCAGTTCGAAGAGCGGATCAAGGCGGTGATGACCGAAGTACGCCGGGCAAAGAACATCATCCTGTTCATCGACGAACTGCATACCCTGGTCGGTGCCGGCGGGGCCGAAGGTGCAATCGATGCCTCGAACGTGCTCAAGCCCGCTCTTTCGCGGGGTGAGGTGCAGTGCATCGGCGCGACCACGCTCGACGAGTACCGCAAGTACATCGAGAAAGACGGCGCCCTCGAAAGGCGGTTCCAGACCATCCATGTCGAACCACCGAGCAAGACCGAGACACTGGAAATCCTCAAGGGTCTGAGGGATGCCTATGAAGCGCACCATCGGGTTCGCTTCACCGACGAGTCGCTGGACCACGCCGTCGAACTCTCCGACCGCTACATCACCGGCCGCTTCCTTCCGGACAAGGCGATCGACGTGATGGATGAGGCGGGTGCCCGCGTAAGGCTGAAGGCTATGACAGCCCCACCCGACTTGAAGGGCCTCGAGAACGAGATCTCGGGCCTGGACAAGGAAAAAGAGGAGGCGGTCGCTGGTCAGGACTTCGAGCGGGCGGCCACCTGCCGAGACACGGCGTTCAAGCTGCGCAAAAAGAAGGAGTCGATCCAGCGCGAGTGGCGCGACCGCGCTCGTGAGATCGACGGCGTCGTCGACGTCGACATGATCGCAGAGACAGTTTCCAACATGACCGGGATCCCGCTGACCCGGATCGAGAAGGGCGAGGCCGAACGCCTGCTGGGAATGGAGGACGCACTGAAGAAGTTCGTGGTCAATCAGGACGATGCGATCACGTCCCTGGCCAAGGCTGTCCGCCGATCACGCGCTGGCCTCAAGGATCCGCGACGCCCGATGGGCTGTTTCATCTTCCTCGGCCCGACCGGCGTCGGCAAGACCCTCCTGGCCAAGCGGCTAGCCGAGTTCATGTTCGGCGACCAGGACGCCTTGGTCAGCGTCGACATGTCGGAGTACATGGAGAAACACAACGTCAGCCGACTGGTCGGCGCCCCCCCGGGCTACATTGGTTTCGAGGAGGGCGGGCAACTGACCGAGAAGATCCGCCGCCGACCCTACGCGGTGATCCTGCTGGACGAGATCGAGAAAGCCCACCCCGACGTATTCAACATGCTGCTGCAGATCATGGAAGAGGGACGGCTGACCGACAGCTTCGGCCGTCACGTCAACTTCAAGAACACGATCATGATCATGACGTCCAACGTCGGGGCCGAGATGATCAAGAACAACACCACACTGGGCTTTACCCAGCCCAGCGATGACATCACCTACGTCACGATGAAGAAGCTGTTGATGGACGAGGTGCAGAAGGCGTTTCGCCCCGAGTTCATCGGTCGCGTCGACGAAGTCATCTGTTTCCGGACCTTGACCAAGAAGGACATGCGCTCGATCATCGACATCGAGATGATGGAGGTCATGCGGCGCCTAGCCCAGCGGGATATCCACCTGACCTTGTCCGAGGATGCCAAGGACCTGATCATCGAAAAGGGGTTCAACCCGGACTCCGGAGCTCGCCCGCTGCGTCGGGAGATCGAAAATCAGATCGAGGATCCGCTCTCGGAAGAGTTGCTGCGAGGCAACTTGCCCCAACCCAGCGAGATCAATGTGCGCGTCCGTGACGACCATCTCTACTTCGACACCAAGCCACTCGAGATTCCCGACCAAGACTCCGAGGAAGAGGACGCCAGCCAGAGCGAACCAGAACCCGCTGTGGCCGACGGCGAAGAGCCACCTCAGGAGACCTAGCGGAGGGTGATCACGGTTTGACCAGCCCCGGCCAGACATTGACCGGGCGGTGACCTGAGCGCCAGATCTCTCAGGGCGTGTACTCGCGGTCAAAAAACTGGCCGACCCGCTCGCGACGATGAACAATCGGCCTGGGCTCGCCGTATCGGGCTATGCCGACCAAACCGCAGCATGAAGCCGCTCGCTCGGCCCGATCAAGCCGCGGCTGGCACGAGAGTTGCACTGCTCATGATTCTGGAGGGTACCGAATGATCACACGTATTGCACTGGGCCTGCCTTTACTCGTTGCCATTGCGACGTGTGCTGCCGCGCAGGACCAGAACAAGCCCCAGGTTACCGAGAAAGACAAGATCATCAACCTGGGCGGGCTGCGCGTCAACTACACCCGTAAGTTCATC
>CAZANL010000802.1:0-2483 GCA_964486115.1 uncultured Planctomycetota bacterium | reverse complement strand
CGGACGAGAAGAAACCGCCCGATGTCGGGGCCTTGATCGCTCAGCTGGGGCATGCGGATTTCCAACTGCGTCAGCGGGCCAGCATCGCGCTGTTGAAGATCGGCGGTGCGGCGATCCGATTGCTGAAGAATGCGCTCTCATCTGAGGATCTCGAGATCCTCGCGCGCGCCAAGCGATTGCTCGATCAGATCCCGCAAGTTGTGGTCGCGACGCCACTCGGGACGACGACGGTCGGATTCTGGAAGACGCGCTCGGCAAGCGCGCGCAAGCAGATGCTTGCGCGGCATGGTGGTAGCGCGGCGACTGAGTTGGCGGTCACCCGCGCATTGATCTGGCTGCGCAACCACCAGAGCCCGAGTGGCCGGTGGGGCGGAGACTTTCGGGCACAGTGCAAGGAGACTCCCTGCTCCGGGGTTGCCCAGCTGGGCTGGGTCGATCCAGGGCTGACCGGTCTGGCCACCCTGGCCTTCCTCGGCGCTGGCCATACCCATCGCGCCGGTCGGTTCAAAGAGACCGTCAAGAAGGCGATTCGCTACCTGATGAAGGTTCAGGCGCCCGACGGCCTGGTAGGCGGCAAGCGCGGCCACTACATGTACAACCACGCGTTCTGCGCCCTGGCGCTGACCGAGGCGTATGGCATGACCCAGAGTCCGCTGGTCAAGGGCGCAGCGCAGAAGGCGATCCATTGGCTGGTCAAGGCGCAGAACCCGGGCATGGGCTGGCGCTAACGCGAGAAGAACGGGGCCAACGATATCTCCGTCACCGGATGGTGCGTGATGGCGCTCAAGGCGGCCCAGGACGCGCAGCTCGGGATCGCTGGCCTCGCCACGTCGATCAAGAGCGCGGGGCTCTTCGTCGAATCGGTCACCGATGGCAGCTACTACATCACCGGCTATCGCAACCGCCCGCCACGCGGATGGCAGGGGCCGACTAGTTCCCGCTTCATCGCCAAGGCGCTGGGCGTCAACACCGCCAATAGCCACGCGGCCAATCACACCCCGACCGCGGCGGCGACGATCTGTCGGATGTCTTTGGGCGTCGAGAAGAGTACTGCTAGGCTGCGTGGTGGGGTGACCGCGGTGGCCCGCATGTTGCCGGTTTGGGACTCGGGAGGCGGCGGCAAACAGAATCAGATCGACTCCTACTACTGGTACTATGGCACCCTCGCGATGTTCCAGTACGGCGGGGACCCCTGGAAGACCTGGAACGCCGCACTGCGCACTGCGCTGGTCGGCAAGCAGCAGACCAAGGCTGAGGAGGCGGGCAGCTGGGATCCGCACGGTGCCTGGGGGTTCGCTGGCGGCCGCGTCTACTCGACGGCGATCAACGCGCTCTCGCTCGAGATCTACTACCGGTACCCAAGGCTAAACAAGTAGTCTCTGGGGACTGGCGGACGGCCGTGACCCAGCCTCTGCCTCGGAGGCTGGGGCTGAGCAGCTGCGCGCGACCGTTCTCGACGGGCGGTCTCTAGGAACTAACTGGCCTGCTGGTCGTGGCGATGCTCTAACTCGTGCATCAGCTTGCCCATCTTGGACTTCTTGCGGGCCACGTTGTTGGTGTGGATCAGGTTGGTCTTGGCTGCCTTGTCGAGCAACTTGGTAGCGATCCGCATTTGGGCCTGCGCGCGAGGGACGCTGTGCTCCTTGATCGCGTCGAAGAACTTCTTCATCTCCGTACGGATACGGGACATCTTGCTCTTGTTGAGCAGGCACCGCTCGTGGTTCTGACGCAAGCGCTTCTTGGCTGAACGGGTGTTCGGCATCGTTCTCTGTTTCTATCTGCTCTTTGGGTTTGTCGTACGAAAGGACGCATTCTAGGCCAGTCAGAGCCGATGTCAACGGCCAGAACGACGTTTGATCCACTTTCCTGGACCCATTCCACGGTGGTCAAGATCCCGAAGAGGGTGATCTGACCGGGCTCCGCTAGGCCCGCATCTTCTTGACCCGCGCCTTGACGTCCTTGTAGTTGATGTCGACTTCCATGATGTCGGTGTATTCGCTGAGCGCGGAATCCTTGTCCCCGGTCTTCTCGTGGGCCTGGGCCAGGTTATAGCGCAGCGACTTGGCAATCTCGTCATTCCGGCTGCTCGTGGTTTCCAGCGCTTTCTGGAACTGCTTGATCGCCAGGTCGTACTCTTCCTGGCGCAGGAACGACTGACCCAAGATGTTGAAGCTCTCCTGCTTCCGCTTGGGGTGCTTGGTCGATTTCTGCAGGTGTGCGATCGCTTCGTCGAAGTTGCCGAGCTGGAACTGTACGCGCCCGAGCTGAAATCGAAGATCCAGATCGGTTGGGTGCTCCTTGACGCGACGGGTGTACTCCTCCACCTGAAAGTCACGCAGCTTGCTGGTTGCGTTGCCTAGCTTTTTCTTGGCGTCTTCGTCGCCGTTCTTGATCGCCTTGCGGTACTTCTTCACCCGGGCCTCCATCTGCGAAATCTTGCAGTCGCCGATGCGGACCGTGATGTCGAAGGAGGTCGGTTTGAT
>CAZANL010000801.1:0-2486 GCA_964486115.1 uncultured Planctomycetota bacterium | reverse complement strand
ACCGCCTGCGGCGTCTGGCCGGAGCCCACGATCGTCTGGTGCACTGGTCGTCGACGGACGCCACGCAGCGGGCGCGGTTCGAGACGCTGCTGCGGTTGGCCCGCCTGGCCGGGCTCTGTGGCGAGTTTCCGCTGGCACGGGACACGCTGCGCCGCGCGGTCGCAACGGGTGTCGAGCCGACGCGGGTCGCGGCTCGACAGCGGCAGCTGGCCCAGGCCCACGAGGTTCATCTGGCGCGCAATAGCCGGTGGGTTGAAGAACTGCTTGTCAGCGCCCGAGCGGGGAAACTGGAGACCGAGATCGGGTTCCGTGACGCGCTGTTTCGCCTCTCTAGCGATCCGGACCGGCAGACCGTCACGCTGCTGGTCCAGCAACTCCGTCAGCTGACGCGGCGCCTGCGGAGCGCGACGCGCGACGCCTTGCTGGCCACGCTACCGGCAGGTACCCGTCCGGAGGCCAAGGAGCAACTGCGTCGCGTGATTTCGGCGGTTCAGTCGCCACCGCCGAGCGACGTCGAGCCGGAGCTGCTGCGCGATCAATGGAAGGCTTTCTGGAAGGCCGTGCAGCCCCTGGTCTCGCGGGAAAGCGAGCGGTCGTCCCGGTCGCCGGATCGACCCAGCGGGCAGGTGCTGCTGGCGCGGATCCAGACCCAGAGGCTGCGGGCGCAGGGTCGGCGGGACGACCGCGTCCTGGCGCTGGTCTGTAATGCTCTGGGATATCTGGAGGACCCGAGGGGCCCCGCAGATGCCTTGACCGATTATTTGTACGCCGAATGGGACGAAGGGCGCGCCATCCGTGCGGGCCGGTCGCTGGCGCGGCTGTCCCGCCATGACCCCGAGGCCCGACGGGCTCTGGTCCGGCTGTCCGGCCTTTGGGACGAGCCCGGGCAGCGGCTGGCGTTACCTGGAAAATGGCCCGCTAACGGGGCGTGGTGGCGGGAGGTCTGCAGAGAGCTGATCGCGGCCGGCTGGACGGGGGGACAGACCGCCGCACCGACGACGGCGCTGGCGTACCAGAGACGGGGCCTGCTGCGATCGACCGCTGGCGATCTGGCCGGGGCGATTGCGGACTACAGCGAGGCGATCCGGCGCGATCCGACATCCGCCAAGACCTACGTCAACCGCGGTCTGGCGCGCCAGCGCACCGGCGATCTGGCCGGGGCGATGGCGGACTACAGCCTGGCGATCCATCAGGAGGACACGCCGGCTTAGGCCTACGATAATCGCGGACAGCTACGGGTGCGCCAGGGCGATCGGGCGGGGGCGTTGGCGGACTTCGATCGGGCATTACGGATTGCCCCGTCCTCGGCTCCGACCTGTGTCAATCGGGGCAATCTCAAACAGCTACTGGGGGACCTGCCGGGGGCGATCGCGGACTACACCCGGGCGATTCAGCAGGATCCAAATCTTACCCTGGCCTCCAGATGTCGCGGGTCGGCTTACCTGGAAAACGGAGAGCCGGCGCGGGCGATCAAGGATCTGAACCGAGTGATCCAGCGTCAGCCGGAGGACGGCCTGCCCTATTACTTTCGCGGCGTGGCGCGGCGGCTGGAGGGCGACTTGACGGGGGCGATCGGGGATTTCGGGCGCGCGGCCCGGCTGGCCCCGGGAAAGGGCGAATCCCACCACCTCCTGGGCAAGACGCTACAGGCCAAGGGCCTGCGGGACGGCGCCCTCGAAGCGTTTGACCAGGCGATCCAACTCGATCCGAGAAACCCAGGGTTTTATTACGATCGGGGGAGGCTACGGCAGCTGATGAATCAGCGGTCAGGAGCGCTGGCCGACTACGCCCAGGCGATCGTGCTGGACCCCAAAAACGCCAGTGCTTACTAAGATCGGGGGAGGCTGCGGCAGGTGATGAAGCAGCGGTCAGGAGCGCTGGCCGACTACGGCCAGGCGATCACACTTGATCCCAAGAACGCTTGGGCCTATACCAATCGGGGGATTCTTCACCGGGAAATGAAGCGGTACGGCCAGGCGTTGGCTGACTACGAGCAGGCCATCGCGATCGACTCGCGGCAGTGGCAAGCCTGGACCAACAAGGGTTTGCTGCTCTGCGAGACCAACCGCTCGGCAGAGGGGCTCCGTGCGTTGCGCCGGGCGCTCTCGCTGGCGCCGGATCGGCACAAGTCCCAGCTCGCTGCCGAGATCAAGCGCCGCCAGTCCAAGCGTTGAACCGGGCCGGATATGTTTTGGATACGCTCTCTCGACCGGCGGAGGGCGAGTCCGCCGCGGCTGTTAGCCCAGGCGTGCCATGCTCTGCTGCAGCGTCGGTCGGTCGCCCGCCTCGACATCCTCCCGACGCATCGTGTGGAACTGGGTCAGGATGTCGTTGGCCTGGGCCAGGGCCGCGATCCGCTCGGCGTAGCATTCGATCGGTTCGCCCGGGATGGCCCACATCGCGACGGCGTCGAGCAGGCCGTCGAGGTAGGCCCGGGCGCCGCAGCAACCGAGGGAGAGCGCCGCTCGCCCGCTGGTCATCGCCAG
>CAZANL010000800.1:0-2493 GCA_964486115.1 uncultured Planctomycetota bacterium | reverse complement strand
TCCGGCCGACGGCAGACCCATGAAACGCACCCCTTATTCATCCGTGAGCCCTTAGTCCATAGCGACGAGCACTCGGCCCGCAGCGCCGTCTCTTACAACCCCGATGGCCTCATTGATCTGATCCAGTCCGAATTCATGCGTAATCAACCCGTCCAGCTTCAAGCGACCCGCCTCGCACAGCCGCACATAGCGGGGAATCTCCACGTGCGGTACTGCATCACCGCCATGTGACCCCGTGAGGATCTTGTTGAAATGTAGTGGCAGGGAGTAAATGGTGATCGGGTCGGTCTTCCGAGGTACACCGACGAGGATCGTACGGCCGTCAGCGTGGGTCAGGTCATAGGCCATCTCGATCACCCGACCACTGCCGGTCGTCTCGATCACAACATCGGCTCCTTTGTCGCCGACAATGCTGAGGATCTCGGCTTTCAGGTCGGTCTTGTCGTCGGCGCACAGACCGTGGGTTGCGCCGAAGCGGGCAGCCATCTCCAGCTTTTCCGGTACGCGGTCGACGCCAATGATGGGATGGGCCGACACCATGTCTGCCGCCTGGGCGATGCTCAGACCCACACCTCCCAACCCCATGATCACCACAGACTGTCCCACCTTGAGTCGGGCGTCATTGTTGACGACGCCCATGGCGGTGGTGATGGCACAGCCGAAGAGGGGAGCCAGTCTGCGGTCAAAGTCTGCAGGGATCGGCGTCAGCCGGTTCTCCGAGATGATGGCATGCTGGTTGAAGCTGGTGACCCAGCCAGCGTTGACCTTCTTGCCATCCCAGAGGTAGCTGGCCGGTTCCGACTGGATGCCATCACTCGGGCGCCAGTGCATGACGCAGTGGTCACCTGTCTGCACGGTCTTCACGCCGGGCCCTACCTCCAACACAGTGGCAGAACCCTCATGCCCGAGCAGGTGGGGGAGAAACCGGTCCGGCCCCTTGGCTCCCTCGATTTCGTTGATCTGGGCCCCGCAGATGCCGCTGTAGTGCACCTGCACGAGGACCTGGCCGAAACCAGGATCGGGGACCTCCAGCTCAGCCACCACCAGGGGTTCGTTCAGTTCTACGAGGATTGCTGCTTTTGTCGTCGTGCTCATCGCCAGTCCCGTTCCCGTCCCTTATTCGAAGTAGATGAACTCATAGTCACCGGTGTAGCCGAAATGGTCGTAGGTCCAGATCCACTCGGCCGTATCGAAGAAGCTCTCCGCTGTCAGCGCCCAGCACTGCAGGTTGAACAGCTCCTGCTCGTTGCGGTAGCTCTCGAGCATGACATACTTCTGCCGCCCGACGCGTTCGATCTCGCGCAGGGCGGTCTGCAGTTCGAATATGCGCAGGTTGTGCAGACAACCGAGGGACATGACCAGATCGAACTCGTCGTCACCCCAGGGATAGGCGTCTTGTGCCCGATAGGAGAACAGGTCGCCCCGGATCCCCTCAGGAGCGTCGGCGACGCCGTGCCTGGAGTTGTCGAAGCCAATGGTCGTGGCTCCCGGCAACAACTGTTTGATTTCATACAGAAGATGGGCCTTGCCACAGCCCACATCGAGGATTCTCGAATCCTCGATGAGGCCGTACGCGGCGATGATCTCCTCAGCCACCGCCTTCCAGCGGCCGTCGTACTGGTAGCCGCCATAGCCATATCGTCGGTCACCGTCCCAGTAGTCGTACTCGTATTCCTTGGCTTTCAGCATGCAGTGAACTTTTTCGTCCACCATGCGTGACACATAGTCTCGTGATGTGGCCTTGTGCAACGGCGTAAAAAACCCCCTCAGCTGCCCCATGGTCCCTGTCCTCTCGTCTGTTCCGAGAGAAAGAATCTCCGCTTTCCCTGTCGGAATCGTCCCCTCCCGGGGTCCTAGTTCCTGTGTAGCAGGCGGTCACTAACCGTCACCTGCACGTGGCGTAGCATGTTTCGTGCCTTGTCCAGCTGCAGGCGCAGCAGCGCCTCGCGATCCAGCTCATCGCCGCCGGCGAATCGTCGTCGGGCGAGGTCCCCGGGGACGAACTCATTGAGCAGAATCATACACCATTTCAGTCCGAACAGCGGCACCACCGCCTGCAGCCGCGACGGTAGGTCACGGTCCGCCTCGAAGTGTTGCAGCATGCCAGCGACGAATCGGTCCGACTGGGACGGTGTCAGTGTCATGGCCGGATGCAGCAGTACATCAGCCATGGTCTTGGCCGGATCGTCCCAACCGAAGTGCTCGAAATCAACGAATACGAGTGACCCGTCCACTCGGCGCAGGCTGTTGTGGAACCCGAAGTCAGAAGGGCTCAAGGTTCGTCTCTCCGCGGCGAGTTCCTCCACAAACCGACCGGCTCTGTCGTTCTCGAGCCGTGTCCGGCTCCAGGCGATCGTATCCCGGACTGTCGTGTCGAACTCGTCCGCCAGGAAGGTGTTCAGGCCACCACCGAGGGCATCGACATCACCATCCCGCCCCAGGCGCTGCCGACGGGCGTCGATGTTGTCGATGATAGCTGTCACTGTGAAGCAG
>CAZANL010000799.1:1847-2504 GCA_964486115.1 uncultured Planctomycetota bacterium | reverse complement strand
ATTCCAATAAAAAAGGGGCACGGTATCCCGGTGAGGGATCCCGTACCCCTATATTAAGGGGAGTATAGCCCACGGAATGGGCGGAGGCCTACTTCTTCTGGCCCTTCTGCTTTTTTTTCTGGCGCCGAGCTTCCTTTTCAGCCTCTTCCTTGGCTTTCGAGGCGTGGTGATGCTCGACCAGGATCGGAGTCGCGATGAAGACCGAGGAGTAGGTACCGATCATCACGCCGACGATCATCGCGAAGGCGAAGCCCTCGATCACACCACCCTTCTTGTAATTCAATGCGAACAGAATCGTGACCGCCAGGAGGGTGGTCAGTGAGGTGAGCAGCGTTCTCGATAGCGTCTGGTTGATGCTGAGGTCGATGGTCGGGTCGAAGTCGTGGCGCCCCGGCTTGTTGAAGTTCTCACGAATCCGGTCGAAGACGACGATCGTGTCGTTGAGGGAGTAGCCGATGATGGTCAAGAATGCGGCCAGCACCGGCAGGTTGATCTCGACAGCCACCAGATTGGTCATACCGAACACCGCGATGGCACCCAGGACGATCAGCACGTCGTGTGTCAACGTGATCACGGCCGCCACACCGTAGATCCACTGAAACCGGATCGTAATGTAGATCATGATGGCGATCAGTGAAAACAGCCCGGCATAGAATG
>CAZANL010000799.1:0-1837 GCA_964486115.1 uncultured Planctomycetota bacterium | reverse complement strand
AGCGCTTCTGGTGCTTGGCCACCAGCTTGCCGATCGATTCGGAGGTCGGGAACGGCTCGGACAGGAGCAGGGGGGTGGATGTCTCTTCCTTGTCCTGCACCTTGGCCAGCCAGTTCAGATCTCGGCGCGGCTTGTTGCTCGTGGTGAAGACCGTCAGGGTGTAGTCGTAAGCCTCGTCCTTGTCGCTCTCCGGCTTGACGGAGGGCTTGACGGTATAGCTGTTGAATCCAGTCGCCTTCATCGCGTTGCGGACGTCGCGGCTCCGATACGGGCGGTCCAGCGAGAGTTGGATCTTGAAGCCTTTCTGGCCGCCGGTCAGGTCTGTGCGCGTACCGAGCCCCTCGGGAATCAGGTCCTTCTCGAATTTCGTCTGGAGCACGAAGCGCAGGTAGTCGGGGGAGACCTTTTCCTCGTTGACTTCTCCGAGGCTCTCGCGCAGCCGGCGGTCGAGGCGAGACTGCGCGGGTCGAGCGGCAGCCTTCTGGTCGTCCTTCTGATCCTTGCCGTTCTTCTCCGCTTTCTTGGCGTCGCCGGATGGAGTGGACTGGGACGCCCTCAGTGGCACGTGGTTCAGCAGAGGGTTTGCCGCTGCCTTGCTGTCCAGCAGCCCGATCTCGTCGGCCTTGTTGAGCTGTACCAGAAAGCGGTAGAGCTCACCGAAGTTGATGCTCTTGCCACGTCGTCTGGTGCTCGTGCCGATCAGGAAATCCTGGCGCTTCGCAGTGACCCACGGCTGGCCTTGGGTTCGCAACAGGTAGCTCTCGACCGTCTGGAGCAATTTTTTCCGGTTGGAGGTGAAGTACCCCAGGTTCAGGTTGCGGGCGCGGATCGCATATTTTTTCAGGGAGCGCCGCTTGGGGCCGGTCTCTCCCGCCTCACCGTCGCCGTGTTTTTTGATCTCCTGCACTTCAGCGCGGAATGCTGCAGGGATGCGGCTGCGGACGGTGGCGGCCTCCAGGTTCTTGGCCAGCGCCATCTCGGTCAGCGCGCCACCTTGCATGTCGATGCCGAGGATCTCGTCGCCGGCACGACTGAACATCACCAGGCCGCCGATCACCACCAGAAAGCTGCAGACCATCGCGCCACGTCTCACCCGGACGAACGGGAGCTTCGGCGTGCCGACCAGGTTCAGCATCTTCAGCTGCTTGAAAATGCCGATTCTGATGCCAATGCCGAAGAGCATCTTGGTCACGTACAGCGCCGTGAACATCGACAGGATAATGCCCAGCAGAAGGGTCACGGCGAACCCCTTGACCGCTCCTGTGCCGAACACGTAGAGGATCACTGCGGTGATCAGGGTGGTCACGTTGGCGTCGACGATCGCGGTAAAAGCTCGAGCGTAGCCAGTCTCGACCGATTGCACCAGCGTCTTGCCGGCCGCCCGCTCTTCGCGGATTCGCTCGAAGATGATGATGTTGGCGTCCACCGCCATGCCGACGGTGAGGATGATGCCGGCGATGCCGGGCAGGGTCAAGGTGGCGCCGAAAATGACGAGCGCGGCGTAGAGGAACAGCAGGTTGAGGACCAGCGCCACGCAGGCGACCACACCCGCGCCAAGGTAGTAGAGCAGCATGAACGCGATCACCAAGGTGAAGCCGAGGACGATCGCGCGCTGGCCGTTCTTGATCGTGTATTGACCGAGCGAGGGGCCGACGAAGTTACTGCCGATCTCGATCGGCTTGACCTTGAGTGAGCCGGACTTGAGCACCTTCTGCAGGCGGTTCAGCTCATCCGGAGACAGACCGGTGATGATGCCGTTACCTTCGATCCGCGACTGAATCGTCGGCGCGCTGACGATCTCTCCGTTGTAGACGATCGCCATCCGGTTTTTTATGTT
>CAZANL010000798.1:1055-2505 GCA_964486115.1 uncultured Planctomycetota bacterium | reverse complement strand
CTCGACCAGCTGTCCGCGAGAGCAGATGACCTCTCTGTCCCGAGCCAGGGCGGCGAGGATGATCAAGGTCGCCGCGGCGTTGTTGTTGACCACCGTCGCGGCCTCGGCGCCGGTCAGCCGGCACAGCAGGTCGGCCACCGAGGTCTCCCGCGTTCCTCGCTCGCCGGTGGCCCGGTCGACCTCGAGCAGGGAGAAGCCGCGGGCCACGTCGTCGATTGCGGCTCGCGCGGCGGGTGAGAGCGGGGCGCGGCCCAGGCCGGTATGCAGCACCACGCCGGTGGCGTTGATCACCCGGGCGACGACCGGCTCGAGCCGCGCGGCTAGCGCCGCACCGACGGCGGCCAGCACCGTGGCCGGCTCGATGGCCGCGCGGGTGTCGTCGGCGAATTGTTCGCCCGCGACGAAGCGCTGACGTAGGCGGTCCAGCTGGTCCCTGACCATGGCGAGCACTGCGGCTTGCGAGTAGGTCTCGGCCAGCGTGAGGGCCTCCGGTGTGCCGAGCAGGTCGTCGACTCGGGGGAGGCCTCGCAGCAGTTCCTGGCGACTGATCATGGTGCTCGGCTAGTCGACGATGGTGCCTTCCTTCTGGATGGTCTCGGTCTCTTCGGTTTCCTCGATGACCGTCTTCGACGGCGCCTTTCTCGGCACCGGTCGCGGAGCTACCCGTCGGGGCTCGACGGTGACATAGTGGTTCTCGGTCTGGCAAGCCGCCAGGGCGAGCAGTCCACAGATCATGGCCAGCACAATGACCAGCTGCTTCATCGTTTTCATCTCCTCGTCAATCGTCGTCTGATTTCACCGCGGCGCGGATCGTGTTGGCGGTCACGCCCTGAACTTCGACTGTCACGCCGTCGATCTTGGCGGTGGCCAGCTTCATCGCCAGGTCTCGCGGGGAGAGCTTGCTCTCGATGTCCCACGTCTGCACCTTGTTCGAGTACTGCCGCGCGCTGAGCTGGCCGATCCAGCGTTGTTTTTTGAGGAAGGCCTCCAGCTTGGCGACTTGCATGAACGAGATCTGGCTGACCTCCAGCTTGACGTTGCTGGCATTGTTGACGTCCAGGATCCAGCTGCGCAGGACCTTTTTCATCAGCAGCTTGGAGTATTCCGTCCCCGCCTTCTTGAAAGCGTTGGTCTTGGCCGCGTCCCAGTTCATGCCCGTTCCGGTGTAGCTGCGGGTCATGCTGGCGACGATCTTGGCCGAGTCAGCCCGAATCGCCTTGGCTGCGATGTCCACCTGATAAGAGGGGGTCTTCATGTTCGTGCCGGGCACGGTGATGACCCGACCCCTGGAGGGCTGGACATAGCCGTAGATGATCATGTCGGCCCCTTGCTGGCGGCCGAGTGCGACCAATCGAGCCAGGTTGGACTCGAGCTGCAGGCTTCGCAGCTCGGTCTTCTTCAGGGTCATGAACTGTTCCCGATCGACGAGGAAGAACTTACGCTTGAGGAA
>CAZANL010000798.1:0-1045 GCA_964486115.1 uncultured Planctomycetota bacterium | reverse complement strand
GCGTGCGGGCCGCGTAGGTCACGAAGGCATGGTGACCGGTGCCGGCTGGCCGGTGCGCCGGTCCCATCTCGTAGATCAGCCACATCAGCCGCGGACGCTTCTTGCGGTGAATCAGGTTGCGGATCTCGTCCCAGCGGTTACGGAAGACGTCCGGTAGCACGGTGGCGGTGATCGTCACCCGGGTCGTGTCGCCGGACTTGGTCACCGAGGTGATCTTGTAGTTCTTGACCAGCCCCTTGGCTTCGGCGTAGATCTTGTCCCGTACGAGCGTGAAGTCCTTCGTCTCGGACTGGCTGGAGATGTAGGTGCCGACACCCTTCTCGATCGCCTTGCGGAAGGCGTCTTCGAGGGCCCGGTCCTTGGCGGCCAGGTCCAGGCCGGCCGCCTCACCGGTGACCGTTACTGTCGTCTGGGCGGTGGCCAGCGGGGCCAGCGCCAACAGGGACAGTAAACAGAAACAGACGTGGGTTCTCATTCGCTAATCCTCATCCTCTTTGCCGTACTTGGCGCGGATGTGTGTCTTGTCGTTGTCCTGAATCTCGATCGGCACCGCTGACTGCTCATCCAGCTTGTCCATTGCGGTCTCGACGCTGATCTTGCTCTCGATCCGCAGGACGACGATCCCCTGGCGGAACCGGTCCTGCCAGACGTTGACCACCCACTTCTGTTCTTTCAGCCACTGGCGCAGCTTCTTGGCCGGGCGGAACTTGATGCTGCGGACCTCGAGGTGGAATGTGATGTGGTTCTGTCCCATGAAGGCCCAGTACTTCATCAGCTCGGTGCGCAGATGGGGGCCGATCGTGCGGGACCACTTGTCGGCGCCTACGCGGAAGGCGTCAGACGGCGACTGGGACTGCACGCTGGTGGTGAAGTTGTCGCTGAAGCTGTGTAGCGTCCGGCTGTCCGAGAGGCGGATGATGTTGAACTGGTAGTTGAAGGTGTACTTGTAGTAGGGGTCGGTGCCGCCGTAGCTGCCGTATTTCCCGGTCAACTCGCCGGTGACCTTGCCACGCACGATGACATCGGTGCCCGCTTCACTGCCGAT
>CAZANL010000797.1:0-2507 GCA_964486115.1 uncultured Planctomycetota bacterium | reverse complement strand
TGCCACCGTCACTCGACCGCCGTACCCTCATCTTCCGCGGCCAGCAGCCGTTCGATCGTCGCGTCGAGCAGGCCGATGTACTCCTGGACATCCATCACCTCGGGCGCTTCCTCGGCACGCACCTGATACAGCCAACCCGCATCGTAATGACGGGTGTCGAACAAGGTCACGTCTTGCAGCAGCGCCGGATTGGCGCTCTCGAGCAGGCCGGGCATCACGGCATAGATGTCGGAGAGCGCCTTGAACCCCTCGATCCAACCGATCGTCTGTCCCGTCTGGACCGGCTGGCCGGTCCCGGCCTCGAGCCGGTGCTCGACCAGGTCGCCCAGCATCCGCACCGCGAATCCGGTGAAACCGACACGCCACAGACCCGGTTCGACCGCATCTATCCAGTAATGGGAGGGGGTGTAGCGGCGGTCCCGTGGTAGCCAGGTCGTGAAGCGCACCCGGCGATAGCGGATCCGATCGATCATCGCCGAGCGAGTCGCTCGACCATCTGCTCGAGGTCCGGCAGCTCGGTCGTGTGGCACCAGGAGAGCCGGACGGCACCATCGATCCGCTCTGCGGACAGGCCCATCGCCGTCAGCACGTGGCTACAGACCTGGCTCTCAGAGGTGCAGGCCGCCCCATCGCTGATCGACACCAGCTCCCGCCAGTTCTCCATCACCTGCTCGGCGTCCCGCCCGAGCAGCGAGAGATTGATCACCCCGGGCAGGCAGTGTCGCTCATCCCCGTTCTGCTGTGGCTGAAGCGGCGCCAGACCGGCCAGCAGCCGCAGGCGGAACTCTTCGCAGCGTGCCGCCCGCTGATCCGCCTCTCGACTCGCCAGCTCGGCCGCGCAGCCCAGTCCGACCACCTGCGCCACGGGCAAGGTTCCGGGACGCAGCCCGAGCTCCTGACCGCCACCCACCATCAGCGGCTCGAGCGGGGGCCGAACGCGCCCCCTGCGCCGGGCCACCAGCGCACCGACCCCTTTGGGGGCATGGATCTTGTGCCCACTGAGGCTGAGCATGTCGACCCGCGTGTGGGTCAACGCAAGCTTGCCAAAACCTTGCGCGGCGTCGACGTGGAGGTAGGCGGAGTGGGTTCCCAGACGCTCGGCGATCTCGGCCACTGGCTGGACCACCCCTGTCTCGTTGTTGACCTGCATCACCGAGACCAGCAGGGTGTCGTCTCTCACGGCGGCGATCACATCCTCAACGCAAACACGTCCCCCGGCCCCCACCGGGACGAGCGTCAGCTCGAAGCCCTGCTGTTGGAGGCGCTGGAGCGGCTCGAGCACCGCCCGATGCTCGATCGCCGTACTGACCAGATGCCGCGCACCGACGACCCGCCCGTGCGCTGCCAGACCGAGGATCGCCAGGTTGTTGCTCTCGGTCGCGCCGCTAGTGAAGACCACCTCCCCCCGCCCGCAGCCGGCCGCCTGAGCTACCTGGTCGCGTGCCTGCTCGGCCATACGCCGAGCGGCCAGCCCGTGCTGGTGAGTCCGGCTCCCGGCATTGCCGAACAGCTCGTCGAGACATCCCAGCATCGCCTCTCGAACCCGCGGATCGATCGGGGTGGTGGCCGCACAGTCGAGATAGATCGGGGCGGTGATCACGGATTGGGAGTATGCCCGATGACCCTGCAGCGCGCCAGCAGCCGATTTCACTGTTCCAGAGCGCAAGTAGTGGATGGAGGCCTGTCCAGACTCGCATCGGGGAAAGCGCGTGATACTCTCGGGCGTGCAACTGATCGA
The DNA here is from genome assembly GCA_964486115.1 of uncultured Planctomycetota bacterium. GTDB lineage: Bacteria > Planctomycetota > JACQVV01 > JACQVV01 > CAZANL01 > CAZANL01. The sequence continues at coordinate 769 of CAZANL010000797.1, read as the reverse complement.
CCAGACCCTGACAACGCCCGAAGAGAACCTCGCACTCGACGAGGCGCTACTGCGACGGGGTGCGGAGTGCCTTCGGCTCTGGGAGAGCCCGTCATACGTCGTCGTCCTCGGCGCCTCGGGGCGCCGGGTCGAGGAAGCTCATCTCAAGGCCTGCCAGGCCGAAGGTGTGCCTGTCCTGCGCCGAGCCAGCGGCGGCGGAACCGTCCTGCTCGGTCCCGGCTGCCTGGTCTACAGTCTGGTGCTGAACTACGAACGACGGCCCTTGATGCGGGACCTCTCCCGCAGCAACCAGCTGATCCTGGCGCGAACCGCAGCGGCGCTGGGACAGGGCGAAGCCGCAGGCATCTCCGACCTCGTGCTGGACGGAATGAAGTTCTGTGGCACGGCTCAGCGACGCTTGAAACACGCTCTGCTGTTCCACGCCACGATTCTCTACGACTTCGACCTGGAGCGGATTCCCCGTCTGCTACAAGAGCCGAAGCGGCAGCCGGATTACCGTGGCGGCCGCCCCCACCTGGAATTCGTCCGTAACCTGGGAATGACCGCGACAGCAATCCGCAGCTCACTCGCAGTGGGCTGGGGTGCGACCGAAACCCCGGGAGCGCTGCCTGATGTGGACGCACTGGTGCACGAGAAATACGGCAATCCGGACTGGATTCAGCGACTTTAGCATCCGGCGTCGACCGCCCGGCGACAGTCGCTCAACCACCACGTCATTCCGGCGGACCGCCGGAAGAAACTCCTATCAGGTTCAGCCGTCCTCGACGGT
>CAZANL010000796.1:0-2509 GCA_964486115.1 uncultured Planctomycetota bacterium | reverse complement strand
GATCCGTCCAAATGCGATGGGCGGCAAGTGATTCACTTATTTCTGGACAAGCCCTAAGGCGTTTAGCCGACACGAGCGCGAACCGAGAGCGGCGTCAACACCGGTGAATGAGATGGGGCGCTCACGGCGTGAGCCGGACGCACCGGCCGACATCCTCACGGTCGGCACGGACACTGTCCGGAAGCCAGCGCCGGGCCTGCCGCCGATCGAGCAACCGGTGGTGGCGGATGTGAGCCCACTGCGGGTCGGCTTGCCGGGCGGTATAGCTGGCCTCTGGCGACGGGGTCGGATATCTTGGTACACCACGGGACCACGGGTGTCACTGTAGCAGCTGCAGTCGCGTTTCGGCACGAGATCCGGATTCTCGGGGGGCGCGACATCGCTGTTGGGCAACGAAGGCGAGACGGATGAAGATCTACATCACGGCAGACATCGAGGGGGTGACGGGCATCACTCATCGGGACGAGTCGATCCGGTCCCACCGGGAGTATCCGCAGTTTCGCGATCGGATGACCGCCGAGGTGACGTCCGCCTGCGAGGCTGCGCTGGAGGCGGGGGCCAGCGAGATCTGGATCAAGGATGCCCATGGCTCCGGCCGCAACATCCTCGCCGAGCGACTCCCGCGCCAGACCCGGCTGATCCGCGGCTGGAGCGGCCATCCGTATGCGATGGTGCAGGAGCTTGACGATAGCTTCGCCGCGCTACTGTTCGTCGGCTACCACTCCGCGGCCACCTCTGGGGGTAACCCGCTGTCTCACACCTTCACCGGGCTGTTCAATCGACTAGAGCTGAACGGCGAGTGCCTCTCCGAGTTTCGAGTCAACAGCCTCACCGGGCGCAGCCTCGGCGTGCCCTCGGTCTTTCTGTCGGGAGATCAAGCGCTGTGCGAGGAGGCGAGGCGCTACGAACCGGCGCTCACCACCGTCGCCACCTTGCGCGGCATCGGCCACTCGACGATCAGCCCACATCCGACGGAGAGCCTGGAGGCGATCCGCTCCGGGGTCATTCATGCGCTCGCCGAGCGCCCGGCTCCCGGCGAGATGCCTGACAGCTTCCGACTCGATATTCGCTTTCGCGCGCAGATGGACGCCCACCGCTTCTCATTTTATCCGGGTGCCGAAGCGATCGCCGACGACACGGTCCGGTTCCAGACAGATTGCTGGTTCGACCTGGTATGCGCGCTGCGCTTTGCTCGCTGATCCGACCTTGAAGATGGATGACGGCCGGGAGCGGGGCGGCGACCGCTGATCGAAACCGGTCGGGTTACTTGACCAGCTCGACGTACAGCGACTCGGCGCGCCGGCGGGCCTGATCGAGGGACCAGGCCCGTTCGTCGCGTCCCTCACGAAACGCGGCGCGGGTGATCTGGCTCTCCGCGAACCCGGCCGCCACCCCGAGATGCCGCAGCTCGTCGATGTCGTAGAGCCACCGGTGCTCCCAGAACTGGAAGATCTGGTTGAGCATCCAGGCCCGTCGCATGGGCTGGGGCAGCTCGATTCGCTCCTCGCCGAGAGTCCGGGCGTGCTGGCGGAAGAACGCGCCGTCGGGGTCCAGATAGCCGCGAACAAAGATCTCCAGATCAGGGGTGGTCAATCGCACGACCCCGCCGGGCCGCAGGACTCGCCGCAGCTCGGCCAGCCAGACCCGGGCCGCCTTCAGCGAGAGATGCTCGACGACATGTTCGCTGTAGACGAAGTCGACCGCCTCATCGCCGATCGGCAGGCGCTCCCGGGCGTCGTGCTGCAGGAACAGGTTGGTCGGACCGACGCGGTAGAGCGTGCCGGGCCCGGTCTTCTCTCCGCTGGAGCGGGTGTAGCGCCGGCAGTCGAGATTCAGCGCGTGGGGCGTGAAATGGTAACCGCAGCCGTAATTCAGGCCAGCCAGCGCGGCTCGCTCGAAGAACGCTGGCTGGAGCGGTAATTCACACTCGGCTTCGACCGAGAACTCGACGAATGGCGCGGAGGGCATGCCGGATCCTAACCGTGGGGCGCGCCCGGCCCAACCCCGAAGCGCCATTCGCCAGGAAATGTCGGGCGAGGGGCGCGTTCGACCTGGGCACAGACCGAGCGCCCGCTGCCTGGTGGATGGTGCCGCTGATCGACGGTCGGTCGAGGCGATCCGCGGGGACCTGCCGGACCAGGCCGCGCTACCCTGTCCAACCGTCTGGCTTGCTAGAATGGCGGCAGACAGCCGATGGTCGAAACAGATCGAGCTCCCGAGCAAGACCCCCGTCAGGCGCGTCCCGGTCCCCGGGTCGCGAGGCGCTGGCGATCGGTCTGCTGCTGGGCGTCGCGGTCCTGTCGTTTACCCACTCCGTCTCGCTGCGCAAGCCCTGGTTTTGCTGGTACGAGCACGGCCGGCATCAGTGGCTGACCGCCTCGACGCTCAAGTTCAGCCGGATCTGGTATCATGAGCGGCCCTGGACGATCCGCTTTGCGATGCTGGAAAATCCACTCTCGGCCGAGTTTCGCAGACTGACCCAGCGCAGACCCTACGTCTCCTATCCTCC